>BTTC01000230.1:0-3300 GCA_036244935.1 bacterium
GGATTCGATCTTGAGCCGGAAGAAGAGGAAGCGCAAGTGGAGCAGCCCGCGGTTTAAAGTAGTTTTGCCCATCTCTTTAGATGGGGATGGGCTTTATTTATTTTGTATTTTCCCCTTGGCGCGTCAGGGACTGGGGGGTTTTAAGGGGCCTCTATGGCTGAGCGGCTTTTGGGATACTTAACGCAATCTGCAGATGCGTTTTACCGCATCCTCCGCCAGGAACATATTTTCATGGTGGGCGTCGCCTCCTTTACGGGATTTTTCGTCGGCGTGGCCGCCGTCCTTTTCAAGTGGGCGATATTAGCGGTCTATGATCTGTGTTACGACAAAGCTATAGGCATCGAGTTTGGGCAATGGTCGCTCGAACTCTTATGGATACCCGTGGTCCTTGCCGTTGGAGGATTGATAGTAGGCATACTGAACCATTACCTGAATCCTGCCGGGGGGACCGGTTCGGTTGCCGAGGTGATGAAGTGGGCCGCGGTCGATCAGGGAAAGATATCGTCGAGGGTCATCTGGTTCAGGCCGCTTGCGTCGGCCATTACTATAGGCACCGGCGGTTCTGCGGGCAGGGAAGGACCTATAGTGCAGGTAGGCGCGGCTATAGGTTCGTGGGTGGGCAAACGTATAAAGGCATCATCCGAAAGGATACGTCTTTTGGCCGGGTGCGGCGCTGCGGCGGCGATTGCGGCGGCGTTTAACGCTCCGCTGGGCGGGATAATATTTTCCATAGAGCTGATACTCGGCGACTTCAACATCAAGGTCTTCTCGCCCCTGATCTTTGCCTCGGTCATAGCTACCGTTACCGCGCGTCATATGGAGGGCAATGTTCCCGCCTTTCAGATTCCGCAATATTTCATGGTCTCTGCGTGGGAGATTATATTTTTTGTTATCCTTGGCCTTTTATGCGGACTCCTGGCGGCGCTTTTTTACAGGGTATATTTCATTGTGTGCGACCGCGTAAAGAAACTGAAAGTTCATCCCATCCTCTTACCGGCCCTCGGCGGTATGGTTGTCGGCATCATCGCAATTCTGTTCCCGGACATACTGGGTAACGGGTACGGGTCCATGGACAAGGTACTTACCGGCAAGATGGCCTGGAGTCTGGCGCTGGCGCTGATTTTCATAAAGATAATCGCTACCAGTATAACCATCGGCTCCAAGGGGTCCGGCGGCAAATTCGCGCCCGCTCTTTTCATCGGAAGCATGGCGGGCGGCGTGTTCGGCGCAGGCGTCAACTTTTTCTTCCCCGACATCACCGGCCCGCCGGGAGGCTACGCGCTTGTGGGAATGGGAGCCGTAATGTCGGCGGTAGCGCACGCTCCGCTTACCAACATCCTGATGGTTTTCGAGCTTACGGACAACTACCAGGTTATCGCGCCTATAATGGTAGCCTGCATATCCGCGACCTTCATGTATTCCTATTTTTTCTCAAACTCCATATACATAGAGGAGCTGCGGCTGCGCGGAGTCAGCATCTGGGGAGGACGCGAGTCATCCATCATGAGCGAGATAAAGATTAAAGACGTAATGACCAAAAAATTTGAAACCATCCCCGAAGACATGCCGTTCAAAAAAATACTCAACCTGATCTCCCGCTCAAAAGAGATGTACTTCCCGTGCGTAGACGAAAAAGGCAGGATGACCGGGGTGATTTCCTTGCAGGATCTCCGCGAGATCATGTTTGAATCCGACCTTGCCGATCTGGTAGTGGCAAAGGAACTGGCGCAGGAAAAGGTCATATCCCTTTACCCCGACGAAAACCTTAATGATGCCATGGAAAGGTTCGCCATAAAGGACCTCGATGAACTGCCGGTGGTATCGCGTCACAGCGCTAACAAGATACTCGGCATTCTCAAGAGAAAAGATGTTATTTCGGCCTATAAAAAGGCGATCTTTAAAACTTCCATCTAGTTCCAAGCACGATTCTTTTTAAGCTGGTAAAATCCCGGGGTATTTAAAAAACGTTTAATGAGGGAGTCGGCAATAATCGGACGTAAAGGTATTTTTATTGTTTTCGAGGGGTTGGACGGCGCCGGCAAAACAACGCAGTCGAAGATGCTTGTAGAAAGTTTGAAAAAGCGCGGTATCGATACCGTATACCTGAAAGAGCCGACCTCCGGTCGTTGGGGCAAAAAGATAAGGGAAATTGCCGTGCGTGGAAGAGCGGACGTTACGCTGGAAGAGGAGCTGGATTTTTTTATAAAAGACAGGCGGGAGGACGTGGAAAATAACATCCTGCCGGCGCTTGGCAGCGGCAGGACGGTAGTGATGGACAGATACATACCGTCAAACATGGCGTATCAGGGAGCTCTTGGTTTTGATGTGAAAACAATACTGGAAAAAAATGCTCAGTTCCCCCAGCCGGATGCCGTATTTTTTCTCGACGTGGCGCCGGATACGGGACTGGCCCGTATCAGCCGTGGCCGTGAAGGGGGCACGAACGAGGGATATGAAAAACCGGACTACCTCGAAAAAGTTTTTGAGGTATACCGCCGTAAAGAATTCAACTACATGACAAGACTGAACGGCAGCAGGTCGGCGGATGAGACTCACGAGGAAATAATGGAAAAGGTTCTCGCCATTTTAGAGCCGGATTGAAGATAGGTTACATCTGTTCGAGTTCCTGAAGCCTGGCTGCCGCCTCGCTGCCTTCCACGGTGCCGGGGAATTCCTTGTAAACTTGCGCGTATACCGCCCCGGCCTTTTCGTAGGCTTCCTCTTCGAAATAGGCCCCGGCTTTTATCAAAAGCGACTTTGATCTGAACCGCGTGTCGGGGTATTCCTCAAGCAGGTCGTCCACCCTGCCGATGCACGAAACAAAAACGTCGATTTTGCAATAGAATTCCGCAATTATAAACATCTTTTCCGAGATACGGTTTTCGAGGACGGCCATTTTTTCTTTTGAGAAACCGGCGGCGGGATGCTCCGGGTTTTTTTTCCAGAAAACCTCAAACGCCTCAAGGGCTTTTTTTGTGCTGGTCTGGTCTCTTTCAACGTCCGGCATGTCGCGGTAATAGCTCATTCCTTCGTAAAAAAGCGCGTGATTCGTCTTTGCGTCAAGGGGATAGAGTTCGATAAACCGCTGGTACATGGGAACGGCAAGATAGTACTCCCTCATCATGTAATACGAATCGGCTACTCCAAGCAGAGCATGGATGCGGAAACGGCTGTCCGGGAATTCGTCGAGAACCTTCTGGTATGCTTTCTGTGCCGGATCGTATTGTCCTTTGGCGAAATAATAATTGGCGTTGTCGAAGGTTCCAAGCATGGCTTTTTTATCCTCAGGGGTGGCGCATC
>BTTC01000231.1:0-3296 GCA_036244935.1 bacterium
CGGTTTGATTAACCAGCGGCTTTGGCGTTGTGGAATATTCATCGCCGCCGTGAGCAAAAGCAGCAGCGGAAAACATAAAAATAAACATCGGGGCGACTATCATAAGTCTCGATAATAATTTCACTGATAAACTCCTTAATTAAAAAAAATTAAAAAATCCGCCTGTCTCACTTTGCCGGGTATTTCCACTGTTTCACAAGCACGTAAAGGACGGGAAGCGCCACCAGGCATATGAACACGGTGGACACCATGCCTCCCACCATCGGAGTTGCGATGCGTTTCATCACCATGGCGCCGGTACCGGTTCCCCACATGATGGGTAAAAGCCCGCCTATTATCGCCGCCGCCGTCATCATGATGGGCCTCAAACGTTCCACGGCGCCTTCGATGACGGCTTCTACGAAGTCGGCGCGCGTTTTGATCGCTCCGCGTTTTATCCACGCATCCACGGAGTGGTTGATGTAAAGCAGCACCAGCACGCCTATCTCCGCCGCAACGCCCGAAAGCGCTATCATGCCCACTCCCACGGCCACGCTGATGTTGTAGCCCAGAAAGTACATCAGCCAGATGGAGCCGATAAGCGCGAACGGTATTGAAAGCATTACCAGCAGAGTCTCCGTAAGCCGGTTGAAATTCATATACAAAAGGAGGAATATCAACAGCAGCGTAACCGGCACGACGAGCTTCAGCCTTTCCTTCGCGCGCTCCATGTACTCGTACTGGCCGCTCCAGATGATGCTTATGCCCTGGGGCAGCGTCATTTTTTCCTTCAGGATTTTTTGCGCATTCTTGACGTACGTACCAACGTCTATGTTTTCAAGATCGACGTATATCCAGCCGTTAAGGCGCGCGTTTTCACTCTTGATGCTGGGCGGCCCCTTCAGGAATCGTATATCGGTAAGCTGCGCCAGCGGTATATGCTCGCCCCTGGGCGTGGTAACAAGCACCCGCTTGAGATTTTCAACGTTGTCGCGCAGTTCCCGCTTGTAGCGCACGTTTACCGGGTATCGTTCCAGTCCCTCGACGGTTTCGGTTACGTTCATACCACCGATGGCCGTCTGGATGATCTCCTGCACGTCACCCACCAGCAGCCCGTAGCGCGCCACTTCCTTCCTGTTGATATCGAAATCGAGGTAGTTGCCGCCCACCACCCTTTCGGAGTAAACGGAAAGCGTGCCCGGCACTTCATCCCTTAATATCGACTCGATTTCTATGCCGACCTTTCCGATGACGCTGAGATCGTCCCCGGCTATCTTTATGCCTACGGGAGTTTTTATACCTGTCGCCAGCATGTCTATGCGCGTTTTGATCGGCATCGTCCATGCGTTGGTAACGCCGGGAAATTTTATCGCCTCGTTCATCTCCGCCATAAGCTTTGTCATGGTGAGCCCGGGCCGCCACTGCTCCGGCGGTTTAAGCATTACCACCGTTTCTATCATGGAAGGGGGAGCCGGGTCGGTGGCCGTTTCGGCGCGTCCTGCTTTTCCGAACACCCGCACAACCTCCGGGAAGGTTTTCAATATCTTGTCGGTCTGCTGGAGAAGCTCCTTGGCCTTGGTGATGGATATGCCCGGCAGCGTAGACGGCATGTAAAGAATGTCTCCTTCCATCAGCGGAGGCATGAACTCCGAGCCAAGCTTCGAAAATGGAACTACGGTAGCCGCCAGTATCACTATGACAATCAGCACAACAAGCGCTTTCGCCCTCATGGCCAAGTGGATTAGCGGCTGGTAGATGTAAGTGAGAATTATGTTTATGGGATTTTTCCTCTCCGGAATTATTTCTCCCTTGACGAAATAGCCCATCATAACCGGCACGAGCGTGATAGACAGTATGGCCGCCGATGCCATGGAATAAGTTTTGGTAAAGGCCAGCGGTTTGAAAAGCCGCCCCTCCTGCGCCTGGAGCGCAAACACGGGCAAAAACGAAACCGTTATGATAAGCAGGCAGAAAAACAACGGGGGGCCGACCTCCTTGACGGAGTCCAGTATTATTTGCCCGTGCGGCTTTTTCCCCGTGTCCCGCTCGAGATGCTTGTGCGTGTTTTCTATCATGACTATGGCGGCGTCCACCATGGCGCCGATGGCGATGGCTATTCCGCCCAGCGACATGATATTGGCGTTGATTCCCTGTCTGCCCATGACGATGAACGCCATTAGCACCCCTACCGGCAGCGTGAATATGGCGACAAAAGCCGAGCGCAGGTGCATGAGGAACAGGATGCACACGAGCGTTACTATGACCGCCTCTTCCAGCAGCTTTTCCTTGAGGAATTCGACGGCGCGGTGGATGAGCGCAGAGCGATCGTATGTGGGGACTATCTCCACCCCTTCCGGCAGGCCTGCTTTCAACTCTTCCAGCTTCGCTTTCACCAGTTCGATGGTTTTCAGCGCGTCTTCGTTGAACCGCATTATTACTACGCCGCCGGCCACTTCGCCTTCGCCGTCAAGCTCGACAAGGCCGCGCCTCAACTCCGGCCCCAGTTGAACATTGGCCACGTCCTTGATGAGTACCGGCGTACCGTCTTTATCCACGCCGACGGCGATGTCTTCTATATCCTCAATGCTCTTTATGTACCCTCTGCCGCGTACCATGAATTCCGTTTCCGCCATCTCTATCAGTCTGCCGCCCACATCGGTATTGGAATTTTTAATGGCATGCCGGACTGTTTTCAGCGAGATGTCATACGCAAAAAGCTGGTTGGGGTCCACTTCCACCTGGTACTGTTTTACAAAACCGCCGACCGATGCCACCTCCGACACGCCGGAGACGGTTTGAAGCTCGTACCTCAGGTACCAGTCCTGGATGGAGCGCAGCTGCGCGAGGTCGTGTTTGCCGGTTCTATCCACCAGCGCGTATTCGTAAATCCACCCAACTCCGGTGGCGTCCGGCCCCAGCGCCGGGGTTATGCCCTGCGGCAGATTGCCGGAAACGAAGTTGAGGTATTCCAGAACTCTCGACCTCGCCCAGTAGAGGTCGGTACCATCTTCAAAAATTATGTAAACGAAAGAAAAACCGAAAAAGGAATATCCCCTCACTGTTTCCGCATAAGGAACGGCAAGCATGGCCGTGGTGAGAGGGTAGGTAACCTGGTCTTCCACCACCTGCGGCGCCTGTCCAGGATATTCCGTGAAAATTATTACCTGCACGTCGCTGAGGTCTGGAATGGCGTCCAGCGGCGTTATTTTGAGAGACAGCAAGCCGCCCGCGATTATGACGGCGGTGGCCAGCATGACCAGAAACTTGTTTTTGACCGACCACTCTATGATTCTTTCCAGCATGACTACTCCTTGGCC
>BTTC01000232.1:0-3280 GCA_036244935.1 bacterium
TCGACCTGATTCTGATGGATGTAGTCATGCCCGGCATGGATGGCATGGAAGCCGTGAGGTGCATAAAGGCAATAAAAAATTATGCCGAACTGCCCATAATCATGGTAACGGGAAGCACAAGCGTGGAGAGTCTGCAGGAGGCCTTCGACGCAGGCGCCGTCGATTATGTTACTAAACCTGTAAACAAGGTTGAACTCCTTGTACGGGTGCGTTCGGTTTTGAGGCTCAAAACCGAAATGGACCGCCGAAAGGAAAGAGAAAAGGAACTGGTCGACGTAACGAGACAGCTCGAAGAGGCAAACAAGGTTTTGCAGCGTCTTTCTTATGTGGACGGTCTGACCGGAATCGCCAACCGCCGCCATTTTGACGACATTCTTGACAAGGAATGGAGACGCGCCATCCGAACGCACAGACCCCTTTCACTCATAATGGTAGATATAGATTCTTTCAAATCGTTTAACGACAGTTATGGGCACCAGGAGGGAGACGACTGCCTGAGGACGATAGCCGGCGGGTTGAAGCTATGCTTCAGACGCCCCGGCGATCTGCTTGCCCGTTACGGCGGAGAAGAGTTCGCGGCCATACTGCCGATTACGGACGCGCAAAGCGCGGAGGAGCTTGCCGAAGTCGCTCGGAAAAAAATCGAAGCGCTGCTGATAAAGCACTCGAACTCGGAGGTATCCGATCACGTAACCATCAGCATCGGAGTGGCAACAACCGTCCCGACCCGGGAAACATCGTCGGCGGACCTTATAGCAGCCGCCGACGGCGCGCTTTACCATGCAAAACACGAAGGACGCAACAGGGTAAAAACGGCAAACATTATTACGGACAGGAAAAGTCATGTTTAATAAATCAGACGAGATGAACGTGGAAAAAATATACATGAATCAGACGAAGGTGCCGACCGCAATGATCTGGATAGTGGTGGCCGTGTGCGTTGCGCCTTTTGTACTTAATCTGCTGGGCGTGGATTTTGCCTCAAGCAACCCCCAAATCGATATGCACGAAATTGTCCACCTGAGGCCGCACGAGTTCGTAGATTCCATGCATCTCTCGCTGGCCGGAAGTTTTACGCATACCATTCTGGAGTGGAGCGCGTTTTGCACGGCGATATTCACGGTGCTTCTGGCTTTCGCGCACTTCAACATAAAGCAGGACGTGGCGACGCCGCTGATAGGAATGACCCTTTTTTACGCCGGCTGCATGGACGCCTTCCACACGCTGGCGGCTACAAGGCTTATCGAGGCGGTGGCCGATAACCGCGACCTCATACCCTTTACCTGGGCTATATGCAGGATGTTCAATTCGCTCATCCTGATCGTTGGGGTGGGCGTCTTCATGTTCAGAAAAGGTGAAAAAAAAGCCGGGACCGACCTGCGGCTTATTCTTATCGCCAGCCTGGTGTTTGGCGCTGTTGCGTACGGGATAATTCATATTTGCGCCACAAGCGAAAATCTGCCGCAAACCATGTTCCCGGATTCCATCATCACGCGGCCTTACGACGTTGCGCCGTTGATAATATTTATTATCGCGGGACTGTTTGTTTTTCCCGCCCTCTATAAAAAAGACCCGAGCCTTTTTACGCACGCGCTGGTAATCAGCATAATTCCGAACGTAGTCACGCAGCTGCACATGGCGTTCGGCTCTACCGCGCTTTTCGACAACCACTTCAATATCGCGCATTCTCTCAAGATCGTGTCGTACATCGTCCCTCTGGGAGGGCTGACGCTGGATTACATCAGTACCCACAAGGAAGAGGAGCGGACAAACTCGGAGATGCAGATCGAGATAGGGGAGCGCCGCCGAGTAGAAAAAGCGCTGCAAGAAAACGAGGAAAAAATACGCGCAATTCTGGAAAGCGCCGCCGACGGCATTATTACCATCAATGAACGGGGGGACGTTCAGAGTTTAAACCCCGCGGCGGAAAAAATATTCGGCTATACCGCACAAGAGACCATCGGTAAAAACGTATCCGTTCTCATGCCCGCTCCCTACAGGGATGAACACGATGGGTATTTGGCGAATTACCTTTCAACCGGCGTAAAAAAAATCATCGGCATTGGCCGGGAAGTCGAAGGTAAACGGAAGGACGGGACAAAATTCCCCCTGCACCTTTCGGTAAGCGAAACGCATATCGGCGGAGGGCGCTTGTTTACCGGCATCGTCCACGACATCACGGAGCGCAAGAAAGCGGAGGAGGCGCTGAAGGAATCGGAGATGAAATTCCGGTCGGTGGCGCAATCGGCCAGTGACGCCATTATTTCAGCCAACGGCGGCGGAAAAATAATTGCATGGAACAAAAGCGCACAGCACATTTTCGGTTACATGGAAGAAGAAGTGCTGGACAGGCCGCTAACCATCCTGATGCCTGATCGATACCAGGAACAGCATAAAAATGGGCTGCAAAGGTTTATTTCAACGGGCGAACCAAAAGTCATAGGAACAACGGTTGAAGTGGAGGGATTGCGAAAGGATGGAACCGAATTTCCGCTGGATATTTCCATATCCTCATGGGAAGTCAAGGAGGAGAAATTTTTCACGGCCATCATCCGCGATATTACCGAACGCAAAAAGACTGAAGAAAATATCAAAAAGGCGCATGAAGAGGCGAGGAACTATGCCGAGGAGCTGAAAAAAACCCTCGAGGTATCGGAAAATCTTCGGGAAGAGGCGCAGGAAGCGCAGGAAGATGCGGAGAAATACGCCAGTGAAGCCGAAGAAGCAAGCAAGGCCAAAAGCGAGTTCCTCGCAAGCATGAGCCACGAGATACGGACTCCCATGAACGCCATCATCGGAATGGCCGACCTCTTGACAGAAACAGAGCTAGATAAGGAACAAAGGAAATACGTAAACGTTTTCAAGGGGGCGGGAGAAACGCTGCTGCATCTCATCAACGATATTCTAGACCTGTCAAAAGTGGAGGCGGGGCTTATAGAGCTTGAGGATGTAGAGTTCAATCTCGCCGAACTGGTCGAAAATACGGTGGAGGTCATCGCCATTCGCGCACAGGAAAAAGGACTGGAAATCGCCGGGCACATACAGCCCGGCTTGCCCACCGCCCTTATCGGCGATACGTCCCGCCTGCGGCAGATAATACTCAATCTATGCGGCAACGCCATAAAGTTCACGGAAAAGGGAGAGGTGGTTATCCACGTGAAAAAATATTCGGAATCCGACGACCCCGGCGTGCTTCTTTTCTCCGTCACCGATAGCGGCATAGGGATACCGGATGAAAAACGGGATCTGATTTTTGACAGGTTCCAGCAGGCGGATTCCT
>BTTC01000233.1:0-3269 GCA_036244935.1 bacterium
CTTAATAAATCCTTCAGTTATAATACTACAGTTATACATTAATTTTTCATCAAGATCAACGTCATAATGCCCTGCCTTAATAAATTCTTCGGCTTTTATGCACCTTACGGCTTCTATACCGTCCATGCCGGGCATGACTACGTCCATCAAAACCAGATCGACGCCGGCGTCGTCCGCGTTTTGTTCGTTCATGCCAAGTTTATCGAAGGCTTCGTTGGCGAATGCCGCCGATAACAGGTTGTTGTAACCGGCATGATTCAGGATATTTTCCAGCAAAATACGGCTGTCCGCCGAATCGTCTACGATAAGGATTCTCATGGATGCTTCCCTGTTTACCGCGCATCGGCGGCGGATGCGTCAAGCCTTTTTTCTAAAAATCTCCTGCCTGTCTGCAACGAACAGCAAACGGATTTTATTGAATTGTCTGAACCGGTTTCACCTAAGTTTAGCACAAAACGACTTTTTACAGGCATCTAAAAATAAGGTTTGCGCCAACCCTCTTTGAGGGAAGAACAGGGGCTCGTGGTTACAGTAATTGCCCTCCCCTTGACGCGGCCGTTTCCCCCGCTTAACATTTAAACCGTGGACTATGACAGGCGCCGCCAGGCCGTTGCGGGTTTTTTTGATTACATAACGGTAGAGAAAAACCACTCGCCGAATACTTTAAAGGCCTACAAAATCGACCTCGCGCAATTCATCGGTTTTTTGAAGAAAAAAGCAAGCCTGCGCGTAACGGATGGATTCGTTGATTTCCGGCGTATTGACGCTATGGATATACGCGCTTTCATGGCGTCCCTGCACGGCAAAAAGATGCACCCCTCCACGTTGGGCCGCAAACTGAGCTGTATACGGGTGTTTTTCAAATACCTCGCAAGGGAGGGGCTTGCGGATAAAAATGTTGCGGCGTTGATACGCTCTCCCGGGGTTCCGCAAAAACGAGCGCGTATTCTTAACGTAGACGAGGCATTCACGCTTATGGATTCCGCCGCAAAGGCCGGTGGTCTTTTTGCCGGTAGGGACAGGGCGATACTGGAGCTTTTGTACGGCTGCGGACTACGCGTATCGGAAATTCATTCAATGAACCGGGAGGACTTCGATCCCGATGCGAAGTCCATCCGCGTACTCGGCAAGGGGAACAAGGAGCGCATAGTGCCGGTGGGACGCAAACTGTTCGAGGCGCTTGAGGAATTTTGTGGAAATGACCCCGAAAAAACCAGCGGGCCGATGTTTTGCTCCAAAAACCGCCGACGGCTTACGGTGAGGGGAATTTTTAATATCGTGGTACGATGGGCGAATAAATCAGGGATTGCCAAAAAGATTACCCCCCATTCACTGCGGCATACCTTCGCCACCCATATGCTGGACGGCGGCGCGGACCTGCGTTCTATACAGGAGCTTCTGGGCCATTCATCGATTGCGACGACGCAGAAATACACCCACACAAGCATGGACTACCTGATGAAGGCGTACGACGACGCGCACCCCCACGCCTGTTCCGCCAAAACGCGCAAACGCCGGACGTGACAAAATCGGTTTTTTAACAAAGAAAAAGAGAAGCAGGGGAACATTATTGGAAATATTATTGATGACATGAATCGCGGATTTTGGTATAAATCCGGGTTGGATTGAAGAACAATAAGGACAAAGGCGGCAGGAGCTACGTCGAGTTTTCCCTGCTGATGATGGTGGGCACGCAGGTAGTCGTCTCCATTTTCATAGGTTTCGGCGTTGGTTACTGGCTGGATAAACGGTTTGACACTTCTCCGGTCTTTATGCTGGTATTCTCGCTGCTTGGCGTGGCCGCCGGATTTTTAAACGTCTATAAAACACTGAAGAAAGAAAGATAAATTGGATTTGCATTTGAGAATCGGAATGAGAGCCGCCGCCATCACGGCGTTAGCGGCGGCATCGGCGGCTTTTGCGTATTCCGGCAGCGAGGCGTCGGCGGTTGTTTCAGGCGGAGGGCTTGCCATATTGAACTTCATGATGTCCTCGAAATTCCTTAAAAAGGTTATCGTTCCGGGCGTCGAGCCGTCGTTCGGCAAGGCTTTGTCCATGTCCATGTTCGGCCTGCGTTACGTGATGACGGGAGTGGTAATCTACCTGCTGATCCGTGCCGGTACAAATCCGGTTTTTTTCATCATCGGCCTTTCGGCCATCGTGGGCGCGATTATTCTGTCGTATAAAAACCTCAAAGAAAGGAGGGCGGCATGAGCGAACCTTTCATGTACATAACCATACCCGGCATGGAGCAATACCCCCACGTGACGTATACGTGGGTTATCATGATACTTTTTGCGGTTATGACGTTCACGGTGCGCGGCGCCATGCATATGGTGCCCACCGGCCTGCAGAACTTCCTCGAAGCGGCTGTCGTTGCCCTTGCGGATTTCATGGATGCGACCATCGGCCACGGCGGTCGGCGTTTTTTGCCGCTTATCGGCACGCTTGCCTTTTTTATCCTTGCGGGAAACCTCATGGGCCTGATTCCGGGATGCAACTCGCCCACGTCGAACCTTAATACAAACGTCGCGCTGGCGGTTACCGTTTTCGCGGTTTACAATATCGTCGGCATACAAAAACACGGGATCGCCTACTTCAAACAGTTTCTCGGACCGATCTGGTGGATGACCCCGCTGATGCTTCCGATAGAGATCATAAGCCACGTTGCGCGTCCCGTTACGCTTGCCGTCAGGCTTTTCGGCAACATCAAGGGCGAAGACCTCGTCATACTGGTGCTGGGATTTCTGATACCGCTTATACTGCCTGTGCCGATGATGGCTTTTGCCGTTTTTACCAGTATTTTGCAGACTCTGGTTTTTATCTTGCTGAGTATGGTATATCTTGCGGGAGCGCTTAGCGATGAGCATTGATCCCGGGTGCATAACGAAAAACCTTAATTTGAAGGGGTAATTGGAAAATGAAAAGTAATGTTATAAAACTGTTTTATCTGACAATTTTCGTGCTGATGGTTTCAGCTCCGGCGGTGTTCGCCGCGGGGGCGACGCTCGCCTCGGGGGCGACGTTCGCCTCGGAAGGTGGATCGGACGGCGGCGCCATGTCCATGATGGCGATGGGCTGCGTTATCGGGCTGGGCCTTGCGGCGTTCGGCGGCGGCATCGGCATGGGAAACGCCGTTTCCGGCGCGCTTACGGCGATGGCGCGCAACCCGGGATTTTATCAGAAAATTTTCCCCAACATGCTGATAGGACTGGCGCTGATCGAGTCTCTCGTCATTTACACGTTGGTTGTCGTTTTTATTCTGCTTT
>BTTC01000234.1:0-3259 GCA_036244935.1 bacterium
TTATCTCACAAAGCCTTACTACCCCCAGGTGCTTCTGGCCCGCGTCAAAACGCAGATGTTTGTCCGCCGGGCGCAAGAGGTTTTAGTGAGCCGCAAGACGAAGCTGGAACACGAGGTTATGGAGCAGTCAAGCCAGTTTCAAAAAATATACGAATCGGTTTTCCTGAGTCTTGCCAAAGCGGTTGAGTTCAAAAACCCCCAGATTGTCGTACACATGGACAGGGTGGCAAGGTACACGGAAATACTGGCATGGGAGCTTAAGGATTCAGGCAGATACTCCGCGATAATTACGGATAAGTACATCAGGGTCATCTCGTGGGCCGCCCAGCTTCACGACATCGGAAAAATAGGAGTGCCGGACAGACTGCACGAAGACCGCCTGCTTACCAGCGAAGAAAAAGAAAATCTTAAAAACCACACCGTAATCGGGGGGGATATATTCGAAACCGCGATTGGCAATAACGCGGTCAAGGCGCCGCTGGAGATCACCATGTGCGCCGACATCGCCCGTTACCATCACGAAAATTACAACGGCTCCGGCTATCCTGACCAGCTCTCGGAATCGACCATACCGCTTGGCGCGCGGCTTGTGGCGCTTGCTGACACATACGACAGTGAACGCAGCGGCACGGAAAGCCGGGTACTGGAGCACGACGGAATCCACCATGAAATAGTAAATGGAAAAGGAATTCTGTTCGACCCGTTAGCGGTAGACGCCTATCTGGCGAACAGGGACGCCTTCGAAAAAATCGCAGCCGAGCAAACCGCAAAAGAAACCGCAAGCACGCTCAAAGATCAAAACACGGAAGAACAACTATCCGGCAACGGCCGAATCTAATCTTATAGGAGAAAGAAATGAAGATGGAGAAAAACTCGACGCCGCACGGTTTCAACGTATGCAAGAACCATGATGGTTCGTACGAAGGCCTTGAAAACCTCGATGTAACAAGTCATCACAACATCAGGATTTACGCCAGCGAGCAAAAATCTCTAAACAAGGCAAGGGCAGGGCTTTTGGAGGATGTCTACTATCTGGACGATCTCGCAAAAATAGACGTTCTGTGCATGTTCACGGAGGCGTTCAAAAACGCAATGGAACACGGCAACAGGTTTGACGCGGATAAAACGATTAGCGTTGAGACATGGAAATCGGTCGGCGAAATAACCGTATCGATAGAAGATGAAGGTGAAGGTTTTAAAAATAAAAACAAAACCTGGATATATACGGATACCAGCAAGGTGGGGCTTCGGTTGATTTTTTCGCTTGCCGACGAGATATCCTTCGATTCCAACGGCAGGAAGATAATTTTTAAAAAACGGTTGAGCGGAAATAATTCACCGTTTGCAAGGGGCCAAAATATCAGGGCATGGATATCCGGCAATCCTCGATGAACGGCAAAATACTCGTCATAGACGACGACCCCGATATGCTGGACGACTACAGGGAAATACTCTCCCCGGAGCGCCGCAACCCGCTTTCCTCCCTTCAGTCCATAGCAGGGGAACCGGCTGTCGAAGAGCCGCCTGAATTCGAGTACGCTGACAGAGTCTACGATCTTGCAACCTCGTCAAGCGGTGAAGACGGGGTGCGTCAGGTGGAGCGTTCCATCAAGGAAAGAAAACCTTTCGCCGTGGTTTTTTGCGACATGAGGATGCCGGGCGGTATGGACGGCCTTGAAACTGGTAAACGAATACGGCGGCTGGACAGGCAGGTGGAGATAGTTTTTATAACCGGGTATTCGGATCATGAAAACCGCAAGATCGTCAGCGAGCTGGGATCGCCGGAAAAACTGCTCTATCTCAAAAAGCCGTTCCACGCGGATGAAATCCGGCAGCTGGCCTTGAAACTCACCAAAAGCTGGTGGATGGAAAGGAATCTGAAAAAAGCGCTCGAACAGGCCAGGGCCGCCGAAAAAGCCAAGTCCGATTTCCTGAGCCTGGTCACGCACGAATTCAAAACGCCGCTTACCGGCATCGTAGGTTCAGTGGAAACCCTAAGGATCGCCATAAAGAAAAATAACGTACACAAATACGCAAGGTTTCTGGATATGGTCGAGTGCTCCGTGCACCGGCTTGTGGAAATGGTAAACGAGATACTTTTGTTTGCGCGCGCGGAGTCGCACAAAATAAAACTTCAACCCGAAACGTTCAACCTGAAAGAGTTTTTTGATTCGCTTGCATCAGAAGAAATATCGCCGCTTATTAACGGTAAACGGCTGGATTACTCCATGGACATCCCAAGCATCTCCATATACGCAGACAAAAAAAAGCTGCGGCACATAATACTCAACCTCATAAGCAACGCGATCAAATTCACAAACGAGGGGGCCATAACGGTGAAATGCTTTAAAAACGGCGATAAACGCATCAACTTCGCCGTAAGCGACACGGGACGCGGCATACCGGAAGATTTGGCCGGCAAGATTTTCGAAGAGTTCTATCAGGTAAACAGAAACGGCGACGAACAGCAAGGAACGGGACTGGGCCTTGCAATAGTAAAAAAATACGTCCGGCTGCACGGCGGCTCAATCCGCATAGAAAGCAGGGAAGGCGCCGGGGCAACGTTTCATTTCGATATAACCGAACCGGCGAAAAAGCGGAAGCAAAGAGGCGGAAACCGCCGCGGCAACCGTATCGGAGCGCTATGAAAAAATGAATGCGAAAAACATCCTTGTCGTTGATGACGACCCGATAATCCGGGAGATATGCGAAACGAACCTTCAAACAGCCGGGTATAACGTCGAAACCGCAGAAAACGGCGAGGTTGCGATGTCATCCATAAAAAAGTCAAGGCCTGATCTGGTAGTGCTTGACCGCATGATGCCCAAGCTTGCTGGTGAAAAGATGCTTGAACAGGTGCGAAGGAACGAGCTTACAAAAAATCTGCCGGTAATATTCGTCACGGCAAAAAGCACCATAGAAGACGTAACGGAGGGGCTGAGGCTTGGCGCCAACGACTACCTTATAAAACCGTTTTCCGTAACCGGCATGGTTGAGCGCGTAAAAACTGTTCTGCAGCGGTACGATCTGATAAACGGCGACGAAGAAGACTGGAAAAACACAGACGGCTCGGTTACATCGTCAATGCGGATATCATTCAGAAAACCGTCGGATATTCCAGGTGTTTTATACGCCCTTACAAGAGACCTGCGCGTAAAAGATATGAAGGGAATCAAGCTGGGCCTGTTTGAATCCCTAAATAACGCCGTATACCACGGGAACCTGGAACTGGATTCCGGAATCAAACAAAACGACGAAG
>BTTC01000235.1:0-3252 GCA_036244935.1 bacterium
GTACATGTCCGCCTGCCGGTCGTCATCCGGCATATTTATTTCACCCTTTTTCACCATGCCGTACATGACGCTGTCTGCTTCCAGGGTAAGCTGATAAACGGAAACGTGATCGGGACTGTACTCCACCGCCTTTTGAAGATCGGCCCAAAAGGTCTCGTTTGGCTGTTCCGGGATGCCGAACATCAAATCTACTGAAAGATTTTTTATACCCGCCATGCGGACGTTTTCAAGAATCCTTCCGGCGGTATCCGCCGTATGGCGGCGGCGCAGCATTTTGAGCGTGTTATCGCAAAAGCTCTGAACCCCCACGCTAATACGGTTGATTCCGATTTTTTTAAAAAACCTCAGTCTGTCAAGGTCAACGTCGGCTGGGTTTACCTCCATGGTTACCTCGGCGCCGGGTTCTAGACGTAAACATTTATCAATCGCATCGAAGATCTTACCCAACATCCCATCCGTCAGAAATGAAGGACTGCCGCCGCCCATGTATAAAGTCTTTGTACGGCAAAGCGGACCGGCGCGGCCTATCTCTTCAATCAGGGCATCGACGTAGCTTTCCATCAATGACTCCATACCGGAAAATGACGCGAAGCTGCAGTACGCGCACTTGGACCTGCAAAACGGCAGATGTACGTAAACGGATGTTTTGATATTTTTCACTAACTATCACTTTAAACTCAAAACCCTCGTTCGCGCGATGCGTAAATCAAAAAGATTGGTTTAAGCGGGGACTTCTAATAAAATGTTGAGCTTGTCCGAAGCAGGTTTGAATATTATCGGTAAATTATTAAAATTGCGGAAAAGTGGAAAAGTGAAAAAAAGATTTAAACGCGTATTCTTATTGTTGATCGCTTTTTCAGCGATCCTTATTTACCCGGACGTTGCCCGCGGGTTGGGTCTGGGAGACATCAAGGTAAAATCATCCTTCAACAAAAAATTCGTGGCCGTTATCCCCATTCATATGCAAGAGGATGAGGGCAGCCCTTTGGTAATAATCGGGGAGGATGCCGACTACCAATTGATGGAGCTTGCAAGGCCCGAATTTATCGACACCATAAGGTTGACCATAAAACCGGACCCCGCAAGGACTGGAGAAAAACTTATTGAAGTCACTTCCACGGAACCGATACACAAACCCTCGTTCAACCTTATAATCCGCGCCTCCGCCGGCGGCGGTACGATTCTGGAAAACTACTTCCTGGCGGTCGATTTCAGGAAAAGCCTTACGCTGGAACTGCCGAAATCGGAAGAGATGAAGGAGGAAATAGTCGGAACCGCAAAGGCAAAACCGGTTTCACCCACGATTGAAAAAACTTTACCCATACCCATACCGCCGGTTCCTGCAGTCGCGCTTAAAAAAAACTTGCCCGCACCGCCGGTTCAAGCCGTAAAAAAGGTAGTAACGCCTTCGCCGGAACCGATGGTTCCGACCGTGAAAAAAGTGGAGGTTTTATCCGTACCAATACCCAAACCCAAACCGGTTGTCGTTCCAGCTGAAGTCATACAAGCCATACAAAACCCCGCCGAACCTGAACCGCCTGTCGCTGCAGCAAAAGAGGTGGTAATTGAGATAAAAAAAGAACCTCCCGTTGTTGTCGTAAAGGAGGTTGAAACTGTTAAAAAACCCGAATACGTACAAAAACCTTTAAAAACTTCGCCAGGGCGAAAAACGATAATACCCGCTGTTAAAAAAGTTATACAACCTGCCGCCGATGTCGAACTGGTAACGCACGGCAATGAATTCGTCAAGCTCGATCCCGACAAATCCAGAAACAAGCGCATTGTAATAAAGGGCGATTCCATGTACGGCATTGCGCGAAAGCTCGGCGTATCTAAAAATAACCGGCCAATGGCCGTGGTTGCCATTTATCTCGAAAACGAGTCCGCCTTCATCGAAGGCAATATAAACAGGCTTAAAAGCGGCGTAAGGCTTACGTACAACAAGGTTAACGAACTTGCGGGGACGATCACCTCCTTCGACGCGCGCGCTTTTATTGAACGGCAGTTCGTGCAGTGGAAAAAATCTCGAAAACGAGCGCCCATACGGATAGGCAATCCGGTAATCCGGCGGGTGTCGTCACAGGATGTTCTTTTGTTCCTTGGAACATGGAAAAGACATTGGACGGAAAATGACATCGAGTCCATGAAAAGCGATTACGCCAACAATTTCCGCGACCGGTTCGGCAGAAATAAGACCGCATTTTTAAAATGGAAAAAAAGGTTCAACGAAAAACATCCCGGCATAAATCTGCTATTCGAAAATATCGACGTAGCAAGGATGGGACCTACCATCTCCGTCCAGTTCAAGCAGCTGTTCCGGTCGGATAACTACTCATCTACAGGAATTAAACGGCTGGAGCTGAAACCCGGTGCGAACGGACTCACAATAATAAACGAAACTTTTTTCAGGCAAACCCTTTCTATCGACAAGCACCCGTGGGTAGTTCATCTGGCGTCATACAGGGGCAAGGCCACTACCGTTATGAATATTCAAAGGCTGCAAGCCGGCGGTTTCCAGGTTTTTGAAGCGTCCGCGTTTCACCCCGATGGAAACAAATGGTATCGGCTTATGGCGGGCCGTCTCACCTCTGCGCGGCAGGCGCGCCGTTTGGCAATGGAATTGAAGAAAGCGGGCGAACCTTATGCGGTTGTGCTAGAATTGCCGTTCGCTTTGGAGGTAACGGGTCAGTCCGGTTACGATGAATCGCGGGAGCTCGTAGAAAAGTTTTTGAAAGACGGGTTTTCGCCCTATCTGGTGGAAACCTCCCAAACCGGAGAAGAAGCGCGCCGCATGGTATACATGGGGGCGTTTACAAACAAGCGGGAGGCCGGATTTGCGCTGGAAAAACTCAGGGAGAAAGGGATTGAGGCCGAGGTCGCCGCACCATAAATTGGAAAAGTGAAACAAACTGAGATAATTCCTTTTAAAGGATACCGATACGATTCCCAAGCGGTCGGCGATAATTTAGACAATTTGCTTGCGCCGCCATACGACGTAATTTCACAAAAACAGCAAGAAGAGCTGTATCTAAAAAGCGATTACAACATAGTACGCCTGATCCTGGGTAAAACTTTACGGGGAGACGGCGTCCAGGACAGCAGATACGCGCGCGCGTCCGCAGCGCTGGATAGATGGATTGAGCAGGGCATCTTAAAGCGCGACGATAAACCCGCGATATACGTTTACTCTCAAACCTACTCCGTACTTGGACAGGAAAAGACCCGAACCGGTTTCATAGCCCGCAAAAGACT
>BTTC01000236.1:0-3234 GCA_036244935.1 bacterium
GGAAGCCCGCCCGATATTGATCGACAAGTTTTCTGCGGCGATTGCAGGGGTTTTCTAAAAAACTAAAAATATGAAACAGATTGCCGTATTGCTCCTTATGTTTGCTGCAGCAACGCTTTCATCCGAAGCCGTAGCCGCAAAAAAGAACAGCAACGTAAAAATAGACGCCAAAAACACCACGGCAGAGTGGGCAATGCTGTACGACCGCGGCGTTGAAACCGGTAAGCGGCTGAATTCGTTTTGCGAATCATCGGACTTCCTGGAAGCGGAGATCATGGGCGGCAAGTTTGAGGTTTGCCGGAAGTTCGGGGCGTTTTACAAGAGCAGGCAGTTCAGCGGTTCGCCCCAATCGTTCCAGCTCGGTTTTTTATCGACGCTGCAATAGCTTTTTGTATTGGCAGCCGATTCGACGTATAACATTGTCTGCCCTGTTACTTTGACGCAAGGCGGCGATTCCGCCTTATTCTTGATCTGTACCTGAATATGATAAAATCAAGGAAAACGGGATAGTCCTCGGTAGAGGATGCAGCGCCGCAACCTTTTAGCTGTTTGAGAGGAGCTTATGAATACAAATCCAAACATCACGGCAAGGAATGGTTTTTTTCTCATACTGGCAATAATTCTCGCTTGGTCTAATCCGGTTAACGCGGAAACGGTAGAATCACCGGAGTTCAAAGATTCACTGATGAAGGCCGAAACCGGCGACGCGGAAGCGCAATACAGGGTTGGCTGGATGTACACAACAGGAACCGGCGTTGAAAAGGACTCCTCCAAAGCGGCGGAATGGGTTGATAAAGCCGCCATGCAGGGGCACGAAAAAGCGCAGTTCACCCTTTATTCACTAGGTATAACCTATCTGAATAATTCCGGCAGCAACGAAGCCGCGCCTCCTGAATCTATCAAATGGATGAGGAAAGCCGCCGAGTACGGTCTTGTTAACGCGCAAGTGACTCTTGGTTTGATGTACAGGTTCGGCTGGTCTGTTGCGCCGAACAGCGCCGTAGCGGTACGGTGGCTCGACATGGCCGCACAGTTGGGAGACCGCGACGCTCAATTCGCGCTTGGCTCAATATACCTTAACGGCGAAAGGGTGGAACGCGACTTTATACGTGGAATCGACCTCATCTCGAAGGCGGCGGGAAACGGCAGCGCGGACGCATGGTACGTTCTTGGACGAGAATATTACGAGGGCAAAAACGTAAAACGTAATTACGACCGGGCGGTTGAATGGCTCCGTAAGGCGGCGGATCAGGACATCCCGCGCGCAAACTACCTGGTAGGTCTGTTAACCCTTGAGGGCAAGGGAGTTACGCAGGATTCCATGGAAGCGGCCAGGTGGTTAAGCAGAGCCGCCGAACAGGGAGTTCCAGAAGCCCAGTCAGCACTGGGATGGATATACGAAAACGGTTGGGGCGTGGAAAAAGATTACAACAGGGCGGTAGAGCTGTACAAACAGGCGGCTGAAAAAGGCGACGGAACCGCCAGCTATAATCTTGGATGGATGTACGAAAACGGACTGGGAGTCGATCAGGACTATCAGCAGGCCGCTTACCATTTCAGCGAAGCGGTCGACGAAGGGATCGACATCTTCGAAAAGATCAGAGGTTCGCTGTTTGTCACCCGGAGCAACGAAAAGCATAACTTTGAAAAACTCGCAAAATGGTTTTTAAAGGCTGCCGAAACGGATAACGCAAGCGCCCAGTACTACGTGGGCGTTCTTTACGAAAACGGCATTACCATAAAGCGCGATTACTTCACGGCCGCAAACTGGTTTGAAAAAGCCGCGCAGCGCGGAGTCGCGCAGGCGCAATTCAGGCTTGGGTTGAAATACCAGTACGGCGTTGGCGTGGATACCGATACGGCCGTGGCGGTGAAATGGCTTGATACGGCGGGAGATACCTATCTGGCAAAAGGGCGCGGCGACAAGGCTCTCGAAGCGGTCGAGGCAATCAAACTGGTCAGCCCCGGCGATGAAATGGCCGAAACGCTTTATGCAAAAATTGTAGCCGTCAACTCCGCCTTCGCTTCCAGCGTGCCGATTGCTAACGAGTAAACGCTTTACATTATATTCACCGTAAAGGCGTGCGGCCCTGCGGCGGCAGGGGTAGTAAAAAAAGGGGTTACTGCAAAATCACTACCGAGGCGCCTTCGCCTCCCTGCGACGGTAGTGCGGACGTAAACGATTTCACATACGAAGACTGTTCCATGTATCCCAAAACTTTTTCCTTCAACACGCCCTTGCCGTGAATAATCTTTACGCTTTCCGTTTCTACCAAAATATGCTGGTCGAGGAACTTATCCAGCCGCGACGCCGCTTCCTCGCCGGTTAGACCCAAAAGTGAAAGCTCGCTGGAGATTTTTTCTTCGGTTTGCGCGTTGAGCATGGCCGACCGAACAGTCGCCCGCGCGCCGATTTTTTTTCTTTTTTTAATACCCATAACGTCTTTGGTGGAAAGCATCATGCGGATACCGCCGCAAAGCAGCTCCAGTTTGCCATCCGCGTCGAATTTCAAAAGCCGGGCCTCGCGGTCGAAAGGGATAATCCATACGGGATCGCCCTCCTTCAGATTTTCCATCGGCACGGAATTTGGTTCTTTTATTTTGGCCGTCAGCCTGTTTTCCATTTCTTTAAGTCGGCTGCCGGCTTCGGCCTTCTCTTTCATCGCGCCTTCCCTTGCCTTTTGTATCATGGAAAAAATTTCGGATCGCGCTTGTACAAGCTCCTTTTTTAACTTTTTGTTTTTTTCCTTATCGAACTCCGCCTTCTTTTCTTCGGCCTCTTTCATACATTGTTCCATTTTTTCCTTGAGGCCGGCCATTTCCTTGTTTCGCTTTTCGTACCCTGCGATTTCCTCGTTAAGATTTTGCGCCTTTACCTGCAGCCCCGTTAAAGCAAGCTGGTATTTATCTTCCGCGGACGACATCCGTTTACGGGCGGATTCGATTACTTCTTCCGGCACCCCGATTCTGCGGGCGATATCAAGCGGATAACTCACGCCGGGCATCCCCTTTGTAAGTTTGAACGTCGGTTTGCCGTCGTCGCCGAACCCCATGGCCGCGTTTACCATCCGGGGATTTTCCTGCGCGCTCATTTTCAGTCCGGGCAGGTGAGTTGATACGAAAGTGCGGCATCCCTTTTCGACAAAATATTCGAGCAGCGATTCCGCAAGCGCCGTTGCCTGCGAGGGATCGGTTCCGTTTAGAATCTCGTCCACGATAACCCACGCATCGGGA
>BTTC01000237.1:0-3226 GCA_036244935.1 bacterium
CGTAAAGCTGCTGAACTGTTTTTAATGAAAGCGGATGAAGCGGTCTCCCTGAAAGGTTTTTTTACGGTAGCTCTATCAGGCGGCTCAACCCCGAAGGGTCTTTATACTTTGCTGGCCGCATCTGCTTTCCGGGATCGCATACGATGGGACAAAATTCATTTCTTCTGGGGCGATGAGCGGCATGTCCCGGCAAATCACGCGGACAGCAACTACCGGATGGTTGATGAATGCATGTTGTCAAAAGCGCCGGTTATACCGGAAAACGTTCATCCAATCCCATTTGGCAATGGGGATGCGAAAAAAGCGGCCGATGATTACGAACAAACCATACAAAAAATTTTCCGTCTTGGAAAAGGCGGATTTCCGAAGTTCGATTTGATTCTGCTCGGCATGGGCGATGACGGACATACGGCATCGATATTTCCCGGCAGCGAAATTTTGCATGAAAAAAAACGGTTGGCTGCTGCCGTAAGGATAGAAAAAAATAATTCCTGCAGGATTACTTTAACCCCCCCCGTGCTGAACGGCGCGCTGTTGATCGTGTTTCTTGTAAGCGGGCAGAGCAAGGCGGAAACTCTGAAAAATGTTTTAGAGGGTGATTACGAACCAGAACGTTTTCCGGCGCAAATTGTTAACCCAACGGATGGACGAGCGCTTTGGTTGGTAGACAAAGCGGCCGGCAAAGCTGTTTATATGAAAACGTAGGCGTTTTTTGTATGTCGCACGCGGTATACCGGGTTTCCAGTGCTGCAATAGTTGAGAGCCGCTATTGTCACCCTGAGTCGGCAACCTCTCACCCTGAGTTTTTCTACAGGTCTCTTCTTATGAAAAATCCAAAGCGGCCAGAAAAATTTTACATTCCTTATCTAGCTGGTTAGACTTGACCATGCTGATCATAATTTGGGTTTGAATGGAACAAAAATATCTCGAAATTTTGAAGAAACTGCAAAGCGCCTCGGAATTCCTCGAAGATTTTTCGATTCGTGAATTGAGGAGGTTCTTGAAGCTCGTCCAGCCCAAGCCTTACGATTCAGGCGCAAGGATATTCGAAAAAGGCGAAACAACATCATGCCTTTATCTTATTGTTACCGGGAGAGTAGAGATTTACGTCCCTGACCTGTCCGGTCACAATATGTACAAAACTTTGGCCGAGCTTGCCCCCGGAGATGTTTTCGGGGAGATGGGGCTTGCACTGAGTAGAACCAGAACGGCCTCGGCAAAGTCCAGGACGGACGTTGTATTGTTCGTGATATCCGAAAGGCTTTTTGATGAAGATCCCGCTATGATGTGCAAGATATGGAAAAACATGACCAGGATATTGGCCAAAAGGCTCGAGGAGGCCAATAGAAAACATGCTGGATTTTAAATACAAAGTATTTCTTTCTGCCGGAAAACTTCTTAGCTTTTCGAAGGCGGCAAAAGAAATTTCCTTGACGCAGCCTGCCGTGAGCTTCCAGATACGGCACCTTGAAGAGGAAGTGGGAGCCAGACTCTTTGTTCGTTACCCCAACAAGATCGAGTTGACGCCGATAGGTTCCTTGCTGCTTAAAGAGCTGGTACGGCTGCAAGCCGAATCCACCAAGGTGCAGGAGCGCATAATGAGCAAGCTGGACAGGCTGTGGGGAACCATTTCGGTGGGGGCCTCCACAACCGTCGGCAACTATTTCCTTCCTCCGGTGCTGGCAAACTACAAGTCGAAATACAAGGACGTTTCCATAAGGGTTGTCGTTGACAATACGGATGAGATATTAAGCGACCTTGCGGACGGGATAGTGGATTTCGCAATAGTGGAGGGGCCCATTAAAACCAAGCAGTGGCAAGTGGAAAAAGCGTTTATAGACGAGCTGGTCGTTATCGCGCCAAGAAACTTTCCCGGACTTGAAAAAGGCGTAATAACCAAAAAGCAGCTTGCCGCGCAGCCGTTTATAACCCGCGAAACGGGCTCCGGCACGCGGGATGTCATTGAATCGCTGAAAGACGAATCGCACCATCTTGTACGGCAATCAAAAATCATACTGGAGCTTGGCAGCACAACCGCCATCAAAAGAGCCGTGGAAGCCGGACTCGGCGTATCCATCGTTTCTCTTATGACGGTAAGAAAAGAAAAGGAACTCGGTACTCTTTGGGTGTTGAGAATACCGGAATTCCACATCTACAGAACGATTTCGTTTATTTTTCCCAAAGGGATAGGGCAAACCGCAATGGTTAATGAGATGGTAAAATTATGCCGTGAAAGTGGAAAAAAGGTAACGCCAAAAGATTCGGGTACCGAGAAAAATAAAAAATCCTGATTCTATTTTCCGCGGCTGTAAAAAACGGATTTTAAAAAAATGGTTTGTTCTCCTTCAAAATTTTCGCAAACGCATCTTCCGAAACGGGTCGGCTAAAAAGAAAACCCTGTACTTCGTCGCATTCGGCATTTTTGAGAAACTCAAGCTGTTCAGCGTTTTCCACGCCCTCCGCAACCACGGAAAAACCGAGCGTATGGCCGAGGGAAATTATCGAGGAGACAATAACGGAATCTCCCATATCGGACGGGACATCGCACAGGAAAGATTTATCGATTTTAAGCGTATCGACCTTGAACTGTTTTATATAGCTTAGCGAAGAGTACCCCGTACCGAAATCGTCGATCGTTACCCACACACCCATTTCCCTTAGCTCTCCCAGTTTTTTCACAACCATGTCCATATCTTTCATGATGACGCTTTCGGTAATCTCGACTTCAAAATACATGGCGGAAAGCCCGGTACGATCCAGAATTTCCCTCACGTTCTTTACGATGTTCCCGTGCCGGAACTGGATGGCCGAGAGGTTGACGGAAACCCGCATGGGTCGGCAGCCCGCATCCTGCCACGCCTTGTTTTGCACGCATGCCTTTCGTATGACCCAATCACCGATAGGGACGATAAGGCCGGAATCCTCTGCAAACGGTATGAACTGATCCGGCAGCAGCAGCCCTTTTGAAGGATGCCGCCAGCGTATCAGCGCTTCCATCCCGACGATCTCCCCGGTAGTGACGGACAACTTCGGCTGGTAATACAATACAAGCTCATTCCTTTTAAGACCTTTCCGCAGGTCGCTTTCCATGGTAACGCGATGCTCCGCATTTTTTCTCATTTCGGGCGAAAAAAACCGGAAAGCGTTTTTACCACGTTCCTTGGTGTGGGAAAGGGCGATTCCGGCGTTTTTCACCAGCGTATCCATCTCCTGTCCGTCAGCAGGA
>BTTC01000238.1:0-3210 GCA_036244935.1 bacterium
TATGTTATCGTCGGCGGCCGTGAAATGGAGCCCACTCCTGTTAATATCCGGCGGGCTTATATCTATTCCCGTTTCGCGGCATTCGGCGAGGTACTGCACAACCTTATCGGTATTTTCCATTTCGCCGGTAAGCAGGGATGCCATGAACTCATGCGGAAAATGCGTCTTCAAGTAGGCGGTGCGGTAGCTTATCATCGCGTAAGCGGCGGAGTGCGATTTGTTAAAACCGTACTCCCCGAACTGCTCCATCAGGGAAAAAACCTTTGCGGCTTTTTTTTCGTCTATTTTCTGATTTTTTGCCCCCTGTACAAAATTTTCACGTTGAGACGACATGACCTCCCGTATCTTTTTACCCATCGCCTTGCGGAGCGTATCCGCCTGCGCCATGGAGAACCCTCCCAGCTCGTTGGCCAGTTTCATTACCTGCTCCTGATAAACGATAACGCCGTAGGTCTCCTTCAATATCCCGTTCATCTGCGGTAGTATATTTTCTATTTTTTCCGTGCCGTGCTTGCGTTTGATGAAAGAATCGATCATCCCGCTGCCGATGGGGCCGGGCCTGAAAAGCGCGACAAGCGCTATGATGTCCGTAAACGTCTCCGGCTTCATTTTTCGCAGTATGTCCCGCATACCGGAAGATTCAAGCTGGAATATCCCAAGCGTTGCGGCCTCGCCCAGAAGTTTATAGGTGGCCTTGTCGTCAATCGGTATGCGCTCGATTGAAAAATCCCGGTTTTTCGTTTTGCGTATGCTCTTTTCCGTCCAGTCGATAACGGTAAGCGTGCGAAGGCCGAGGAAGTCCATTTTCAACAGGCCCAGCGCGTCGATGTCGTTCATTGAATACTGGGTCACCACCTCGTCGTCGGATTTGGCGGGACGGTAAAGCGGCAGGAAGTCGGTCAGCTCGGTGGGTGAAATAACGACTCCCGCGGCGTGCGTTGAGGCGTGGCGCGCAACCCCTTCCAGCACCCTGGCAATTTTCAGCAGTTCCGCGACGTCGGGGTTGTCTTTTTCCATTTCGGCAAGCTGCTTTTCTATTTTAACCGCCTTGTCTATCGTTATATCGAGGGTTTCGGGCACAAGTTTGGCTATCCTGTCCACGTCGGAATAGCTCATGTCCAGAACGCGGCCAACGTCGCGTATAACGCCGCGCGCTTTCATTGTTCCAAACGTGATGATCTGCGCGACGTTTTTCTCGCCGTATTTTTCATGAACGTATCTGATTACCTCGCCGCGCCTTTCCATGCAGAAATCGATGTCGATATCAGGCATGGAAGAGCGGTCGGGATTAAGAAAACGCTCGAACAAAAGCCCGTACCTGATCGGGTCTATATCGGTAATTCCCAGGCAGTAAGCCACAAGGCTGCCGGCAGCCGAACCGCGACCGGGCCCCACCGGTATTTTTTGCGCCTTTGCGAATTGTACGAAATCCCAAACGATCAGAAAATAGCCCGCGAACTTCATTTTATTTATAACGCCCAGTTCATAAACTGCGCGTTTTCTGTAAGTACTGATCTTGTCCGGCGTAAATTCTTCACCGGTTTTTTCCATTTCAGCAATGCGGCTGGAGAGGTTATTGTCTACAAGAGCTTCGAGGTACTGATACGGCGTCATATCCGACGGTATCGTGAAGCCGGCCGTTGCCATCGCCCTCCCCGGCGAACCCGCACCGCTTGTGTATGCGCTTTTTTGCACGTCGAAATCCGGCAGGTGGTATTCGCCCATGTGAAGGTCGAGGTTGCAGCGGTCCGCCACTTCCCTTGTGTTCGTGATAGCCTCGGGCAGCTCGGCAAATAACGCCCGCATCTCATGAGCGGACTTGAAATAAAATTCGTTGGTTGAAAATTTCATCCTGTCGGGCATGGAGAGCGTTTTGCCCGTTTGTATGCAAAGCAGCGCATCGTGTGCGCGCATATGATCTTTGTCGAGATAGTGGCAGTCGTTCGTGGCAACAAGTTTGATGTCGTATTTTTTCGCCAGCTCCACAATCTGCGGGTTCACTTCTTTTTGTTCCGGCAGTCCGTGATCCTGCAATTCAAGATAGTAATCCGCGCCGAAGAGCTCTTTGTAAAAACGAACCGCGTTTTCCGCCTCACCGCGTTTGCGCATCAGGAGCCTTCGGGCCACTTCCCCCTTGAGGCACGCGGAAAGGGCTATCAACCCTTCATGGTGTTTTTCAAGGAGTTCCTTGTCCACCCTCGGCTTGTAATAGAAACCTTCCATGTAGCCTGCGGAGACGAGTTTGCACAGGTTTTTATAGCCCTTGCTGTTTTTTACCAGCAGCACCAGATGATGTGACAGGTCTTCGTCCACGGCGAACTCCGCTCCCTTGTCGAAGCGGCTTTTGGGCGCGACGTACAGCTCGCACCCGATAATCGGTTTTACCGGAGCCTTATAACCTTTTTGATAAAAACCAATCGCGGCGAAGAGGTTGCCGTGATCCGTCACCGCAACCGCCGGCATTTTGAACTCTTCGGCCCGCTTTAAAAGTTTGCGGATGCGTATGGCGCCGTCCAGCAGCGAGTACTCCGAGTGCAGGTGCAGGTGTACAAAATCCTCGTGCAGCATCGATTACGAATCTCCCCCCTTATCCTCACCTTTTTTAGTCTTACCCAAATCCACAAGGCCCACTTCCTCCGTTTCATCATCCGAAACATTTTCTTCTGATTCGGTCTCCTCCGGCAGGGTTGTGCGGGCAGCCGCGCTTGCCGATTTTCTGGCGGTTGCGCGTCCGGCGGCGGCGCGTGGCGTGGCCTTTGCCTGGTTTGCCTTGCACTTGGGACAGATGGCTTCCGGCTTGTTGAGATCGTAAAAACGCACTCCGCATTTATAGCAGCTGTATCGTGTTCCCCATTCGGGCTTAATCATATTTTTTCCTCCAGTTTATTCCCACTCTATCGTTCCGGGCGGTTTTGAAGATACGTCGTAAACCACCCTGTTAACACCTTCAACTTCGTTTATTATCCTGTTGGATATCCTTTCGAGCAGCTCCGGAGGCAGCCGAACCCAGTCGGCGGTCATACCGTCGCGGCTTGTTACCGCGCGCACGGCGACTACGTTTTCGTACGTGCGTTCGTTGCCCATGACGCCGACGGATTTCACCGGCAGCAAAACGGCGAAGGATTGCCATATACGATTATAAAGCCCCCCGGCTTTTATCTCTTCAACTACTATGTGATCCGCTTCGCGCAGTTTCGCAAGTTTATCATC
>BTTC01000239.1:0-3208 GCA_036244935.1 bacterium
TTGTCACCCTGTGTCTACCGAAGGAGCGGTTGCAACGGATGCCTAATGTGTTACCGTCGTAGTTACCAGAACTTTTTGATCGACCGACAAGTTTTGTCACCCTGAGTTTATCGAAGGGCCGAGCACGTCGACGCATGAGACCTTGTATAAAAATTTTATGAGCTTTTCTAAATGTCTCTATTTACACAAAACCTCTTTCCTTTTTCACGTTTTCGTATGCGCCGGTGATTTCCTTGAATTTCTTGTTGGCAAAATCGATAAGCTCCTTGCCGAGATGGGATACCTTGTCAGGGTGGTACTGCGATGCCATTTGCCGGTAAGCCTTTTTTATTTCATCATTGGATGCCGAACGGCTTATCCCCAGAGCCGTGTAGTCATCCATAGCCGCGTAGTCCTGAACAGAGGTTTTATATTCGCCCGCACGGTATCTGTTTTTTATGCGTTGGTGTTCTTCGCGGTTCACTCCCAGATGCGACGCAAGAAAATCCAGCTCCTTTTGCTCGGAAACCGTTATTTTCCCGTCGGCCATTGCGATTCGGTAACAGATGTCCATTAAAAGGAGTGTCTGCTCGCGGTTTCCGACCGATCTGAAACTTAACGCTATTTGGCCGAGATCGGGGTTGACGCGCCGTGTTTGATCGATAAGGGCGTCGATGAAGCGTAAATCCATGCCGGAAAACCCCAACTCTCTTTCAAAGAACCGGTGGATGGTTTTCACCTCTCCCGGGTCTACCCTGCCGTCGGCCATTGCTATTTTGGTCATTATAGTAGCCAGGTAGGTGACGAATACCGCTTCGTCCCTGCGATGCGGCGAAGATTGGGGCCGCACCCCTTGCGTCCCTTTGCCGAGGTAGTGTTGAAACGCTCCTCCGATTACCGCGCCAAGCGGTCCACCCATCAGCATCCCCAGTCCGGCTCCAAACATCCAACCCATTTTTTCCTCCTTGATTTTTACAAGATTCTACATCACAACCCCGTCCCACCACAAATCATAATGACAAAAAAATGGTAGCATTCATCCTGTATGAACACGATCAAAAGAACCACGGGCGTTATATCCGCCATCCTTTTTGCATTTTTGGGGTTTTCCGGCGTGTATTTGTATAACGCGGGTTTCAAGCCGGCAAGTTATACGCCTTCAAAAGTCAAAGTGAGAATCAAAAGCGGGATGACAACGGGGCAGATCGCCGAACTGCTTGAAAACCGGAAAGTCATACGCTCGAAGAATGCCTTCGTCGTGCTTGCAAAAATCTACGGCAAAACCGGCCAGCTTAAAGCGGGGGTGTACGAACTTGACGGCTCCAAAACGCTTATCAAGATTCTGAAGAGCCTTTTATACGGCAATATCATGCTGCGCCATGTCACCGTGCCGGAAGGTTTGACGATAAGACAGACCGCCGAGATCATGGCTAAAGCGGGGTTTTGTGATGCGCAACCTTTCGTGGACGCCGCCAAAGACAAAAAACTCATCGAGCGTTTCAAAATAAACGGACGCGACGCCGAAGGCTACCTCATGCCGGAAACTTATCTCTTTCCGCAGGAAGCGTCGGCAAAAGAGATTGTCACCATGATGATCGCCACGTTCTTTAAAAAGGTAGAGCCGATTCGTATGAAATACCGGCCCGGCGCAATCCTGGAATTCAAGGATGTCATAACAATGGCGTCTATCATAGAAAAGGAAACCGGCAGCAGGCAGGAATACAAAATCATCGCCTCGGTATTTCACAACCGCTTGAAAAAGGATATGCGGCTTCAGGCCGATCCCACCGTGATATACGGCCTGCCAGCCTTTGACGGCAATCTGCGTAAAAAGGACCTGAGGTACGATTCACCCTATAACACCTACCGCTACAAAGGTCTTCCTCCGGGCCCCATAGCAAGTCCCGGGCTCGCCGCGATAGAGGCAGCCTACAACCCGAACGATTCCACGTATCTCTATTTCGTAGCGATGAACAAAAACGGCAGGCACTATTTTTCCCGCACGCTTAAAGAACATAACCGGGCCGTGACAAAATACCAGTTAAGGGGTAAACGAAAATAGGCCGTCACTCTGACAGGTCAGCGGGGGGGGGGCACCGCGCCGCTATTCCGTCGCAACAGCACGGTTAAAGGCTTTTTACGCGATATTTAATACACAGGTCTGAGACCTCTGAAAAACTATTTTCATGACGTTGTTTGCAACGATTACCATTCATAAATCCCCTCCTTGTCACAAGGAGGGGACGAAGGGGTGGTTTACAATTGCTTAATTTTAAACGTATTAAATTGAAAACCCTTCCGGCCCTGACGGGCCACCTTCCCTTGCAGAAGGGAAGGATTAATTGTGACAACAGTGATTCTATAAGTTTTTCAGAGGTCTCGTTTATTAAAAGTTCCGGCTTATCCTTTACAAGGCTGCCCATAACTTTACTTTCATGATGACCTTCGATTTTGTTTAAAGCAACCTTTAAGCCTCAGGGCGTTAAGGCGGATGAATCCCGTTGCGTCGCTCTGGTTGAAAAAAACCTCGGCGTCCTCGAAGGTGGCGGCGTCTTTGCTGTAAAGCGATTTTTCCGCTTTTCGTCCGAGTGTGGTTACGTTTCCCTTAAAAAGTTTAAGCTTGACTGTTCCGGTTACCGGTTTTACCGTTTCATCCACCAGTTTTTGCAGCGCGGCCCGTTCCGGCGCGAACCAGTAACCTCCGTACACAAGCTGCGCGTATCGCGGCATCACATCGCGTTTTATACGGGCCACCTCCGCGTCCAGCGTTATCGATTCAAGCGCGATCCTGGCCTCGTGCAGGACGGTTCCCGCCGGGGTTTCATACACGCCGCGCGATTTCATGCCGGTTATGCGGTTTTCCACAACGTCCGCCCTGCCGATGCCGTTGGCGCCCGCGACTCCGTTTAACCTGTCGATGATGCCGTATGGCGAATATTCCTTACCGTCGATGGATACGGGGTTGCCGCGTATAAAACTTATCTCCAGAATGGTCGATTTGTCCGGCGCTTTTTCCGGTGAGACCGTAAGGACGAACATGCCGTCATCCGGTGCGTTCCACGTATCTTCCAGTATGCCGCCCTCGAACGAGATGTGCCAGAGGTTGCGGTCCATCGAATACGGTTTTTTAGCGGTAACCGGAACGGGTATGCCATGTTTTTTTGCGAACTCCATCAAGGCGGTACGCGACGTGAGATCCCATTCGCGCCACGGGGCGATCACTTCAAGC
>BTTC01000240.1:0-3181 GCA_036244935.1 bacterium
GGTCGAACCACGACAAGCTGAGCCCTTCGACAAGCTCAGGGTGGCAATAGGAGACAAAACCCCCACAGTTATAGCGTTTTAAGTTTTAGCAGATACGATAAAAATTCAAACAGACTTGAATATCAACACATTACGCACGTACATCGTATACATGGTAAAGCAATATGCTTTAAATTGAGTTGATGATCCCTATCTCGTAGGCGGGCTGTCCGTTTGAAGTGAAGAAATCTACCGCTGTTTTGGCCGTGGACGGCGGCATCACCAGTATAAAACCTATGCCCATATTGAAGGTGCGTTCCATGTCGTCGGGCGGGACGTTGCCGAGCTGCCGTATCAGATTGAAAATGGTGGGCACGGGCCAACATTCCCGCTTGATGCACGGGCACACCTGCAGGTTTGTCGGCATAATCCTGGACAGGTTGCCGATCAGCCCTCCACCAGTTATGTGAGCCATCCCCCGCACCTCTTCCTTTTTCAGAAATTCCAAAACCAGCGGCGCATAGTTCTTGTGCGGTTTCAGCATTGCTTCCCCAACGGTCTCATTAAGGCTTTCGGGCATATCGTCAAGTTTAAGGCCGGCGTACTCAAAAAGAACCTTCCGCGCAAGCGTGTATCCGTTCGTATGAAGTCCGTCGGATGCCAGACCCACCAGCACGTCTCCTTCGAAAATTTTCTGGCCGGTTACGAGTTCGCTTTTTTCCACCACGCCGGTGACTATTCCCGCCACGTCGCATTGGTTTTCACGGTACATGCCGGGAAGCTCCGCCGTTTCGCCGCCCAGTATGGAAAGATCCGCTTCGCGGCAGGCTTTCGCCATGCCGCATACTATCTGCTCCACCTGCTCCGGTTCCAGGCGGGACATGGCCACGTAATCGAGGAATGTAAGCGGCCTGGCGCCCTGACACAAAACATCGTTGCAGCAGTGGTTTACTATATCCTCGCCTATGCTTGTATGGTCGCCCGCCATCGCCGCCACCATCAGTTTAGTGCCGACGCCGTCTATGCTCTGCACAAGAACCGGCTCGCGGTAGTTTTTTAAAATATCGGTAAGGTCGAAAAGCCCTCCAAATGAGCCGATGCCTGCGAGAACGTTCTTCGAGGCCGTGGACTCCACATGGGCGCGGATCATATCCACCGTTTTTATTCCGGCGTCGATGTCGACGCCCGCCTGCTTGTAGGTTGTTGTTTTCTTCGTCACTTTACCGCCGTTTCCTGCCAGCCGTGCCTTCCGATAAGTTTTACAAAGGTGCAGGTGGTGTGAACGGTTTTACGAACGGTGAGTCTTGTTTTAACCAGCTTGTGAAGAACCTGCTTTTCACCGTCGCCGACCGGTATTACCAGCCGTCCGCCCACGGCCAATTGGTCTACAAGGCACTTTGGAACCTCCAGACCGCCCGCGGCCACCACAATCGCGTTGTACGGGGCGTAGTCCTTCCAGCCGAGCGTACCGTCCGCAATGTTCAGCGCCACGTTATGGTATCCAAATGATTCCATGATTTTCCGCGCATTCATCGAAAGTGCGGGAACACGCTCCACGGAGTACACCTGCTCCGCAAGACGGCTCAGTACCGCCGCCTGGTAGCCTGAACCGGTACCGATCTCCAAAACCTTGTCCGTGCTTGCAAGTTCAAGCATTTCAACCATCAGCGCCACCATGTAAGGCTGGCTGATCGTCTGCTTTCCGCCTATGGGCAGTGGAAAATCTCCGTATGCCTTGTCGATGAAAATCTCCTCTACGAACATATGCCGAGGCACCGTCCCCATTGCCTCGATTACTTTTTCGTCCTTTATACCGCGATTGACGATCTGTTTTTTCACCATCTCTGACCGCAGATGCGCGTAAACATCGCCGCCGCCCTTTTTACAGCTGTCCATGCGTGCTATTTAATATCATATCGCGGTCTAAATCCAGCGGTTGAATTTGGTTTTGATGAGATAATATCTTCCCTGATGGAAAAATCAGCGAAATTATCGGTCATTATAAACCCCGCCGGTCGAATCTGGCTTTGATGAGATAATATCTTCCCTGATGAGAAAATCGGCGAAATTATCGGTCATTATAAACCCCGCATCGGGCGGCGGTAAGGGAGTATCGCTTTATAAAAAGGTTAACGACGCAATTAAAAGCGACCCGTCGCTGCGGCGTAATATCGCGCATGTCGAATACACGCACCCCGAAAAGGAACAGGGCCATTATAAAAAAATTATAGGAAGCTCGCGGATTATACTGATATGCGGAGGCGACGGGACAGTCCACCGTCTTGTAAACCTGCTGAAAAAAAGTTCCTACAACGGAAGCATCGCCATATTTCCCATGGGTACCGGCAACGACCTCGTACGCACGCTGGGTGTATTTGAAAAAGATGTAATCGGTTTCATGAGGAAGCTCATAGGAAAACCCCGAAAGGTTAACCTTGACGTTTTTTCGCTCAACGCAAAAGTTTTTTTCACCAACTACGTAAGTTTCGGCATCGACGCGTGGGTGGTCTCGAAGTACGAAAAGACGGTAAACGCGCTGAACGGCTCGCCGATATATAAACTCCCGTTTCTGAAGTACATTATTTACGCGACGCTGGGAATGTACGCCTTGCTTTTCTACGATAAAAAACTGCGTGAAGCGAAATCCGGCCAACCTTGCGCGGTCATAATCCTTAACGGCCTTAAAACCTACGCCGGCGGCAGCGTATATTGCGAAAACTCCTCGATAAACGACCGGAAGATAGAGCTCTCGTACTTTCCCGCAAAACTGGATTACCTGAAGCTGATCCTTAACAGAACAAAACTCTACCGGCCCGCGCACGCCGCCGAATCGATGGATACGCCGCTTGTTCTGAGATTTCATATAATAACTACAACAACAACTCAAGACGCGCCGGTAGAGATCGCCGGTGAGGATTACACCGCTTTTTTCAAGGGGTGCAGGGAATTCACCGTATCGTATGCGGGTTCGATAGAGGTTTGCATTTAAGACGCGCATGGAATACGTAAAAAGAAAAACCGGACTGTTCGCCGTTCCAATACTCCTTTTCGTTGCGGCGCTTTTCGCGGGACGTCTTTATTTTCTGTTGATCTACTCGGACGTCTACGCCGAAATTCCGGTTTTCGATCTGTTTCTTGCGTTTGCGGCTGGATTGCGTTTCGATCTTTCTACTGCGTGCGTTGCCGCGGCTCCTTTTCTTTT
>BTTC01000241.1:0-3164 GCA_036244935.1 bacterium
CCGCTTTCGACAACCTCTGCGGCCATCGTGTATATTTCTTCCCCCGAAGAACACGCGGCGCACCATATCCTTACTTTGTTCCTGTTTTTTATCGCGTTGGATTTTATGACCTCCGGCAAAATGGTCTCGATCAGCGTACGCATCTGCTGCGGGTTTCGGTAGAAACTGGTCTCGTTGGTTGTTACGGCGTTTATGAACTTCTCCATTTCCATTGAGAAGCCTTTACCCTTTCGCAATAACTTTATATATTGCGCGTAGGATTTCAGTTCCAGCTTCTTGAGACGCTTGGTAAGGCGGTTTTCGATGAGGTATTTTTTCTTTTCCGAGTAATTTATCCCGACTTTATCGAGGATGATCGCCTTGAGCAGCGCGAAATCGGCATCGGTCATGCCTTCCCCTGTTTTACTGAAGACAGGTTGTGGCGGCATATGCCGCAGAAACGAAACGTAACCCCTTGCCGCCGGACGATGCCCGGCTTTTTTCGCCGCACCAATGATCCCGACTCCTTTTAGAAAAAATCCCACTTGTTACTAATCGGTTACTATTGTATCAATAGTCCAATAAGAGATGCTATTGATAATCAAGAAGCGCCGTGGATTTTCTGATTCCGCCGCAGCCTGAACCTGAAACGGGAATTTACCACGCCTTGTATTGATAGTTACAGTTTTGTTGGTTAAACTGTTAAAAAATATCATATTGGGAGTACCAAGAGGAATGTTTAAAAAAACAATAGAAAAGCTGGAAGAGGAATTAAAGGAACTTTGGCATCAGCTGAAGGTGGTCATCCCGCGCGACCTTCAAAGGGCCGCCGCTCACGGGGACCTTAGTGAAAACGCGGAATACGACGAGGCGCGCGAGCGAAAACGGTTTACCGAATCGAGAGTATCGCAGCTGACCGGAAGAATCCGCGACCTGAAAGGCATAGACATTGATAAAATACCCGCCGACCGCGTGGGGCTGGGCAGCATCGTAACGCTTGAAGACCTGGGCACCGGCAATGAAATAACCTACGAGCTTGCGCTTGCGGACGACGTGGATGTCGACTCGGGTAAAATCTCACTGAAGGCGCCCATCGGAAGGGCGCTTATGGGCAGGAACATCGACGACGAGGTTTCCGTTGCCCTGCCCGCCGGCAAAAAGGAGTATCTCATAATAAACCTCAAAACCCTCCACCAGCGCGACTCTTTATAAAAGCAGGCCTTTCCGCCATTTTCCGCGAATCGAACATGGCGGTTGGACAAAAAAATGAAAGATGATTATTACTCCGTACTAGAGGTAGACAAAAACGCCTCCGCCGGAGAGATCAAGGTGAAGTACCGCAAACTCGCCAAGAAATACCACCCGGACAAGCACAAGGGCGACAAAAGGGCCGAGGAAAAATTCAAAACAATCAGCGAGGCGTACGCCGTTCTCAGCGATCCCGCAAAACGCAAAAAATACGACATGTTCGGCTCCGAGAAGTTCCACCAGCAATATTCAACTGACGATATATTCCGAGGTTCCAACGTCAGTGACATACTGCGGGAGTTCGGATTCGGCGGGGATATATTCAATAAGGGTTTTGGCGGCGGCCAGACAAGATGGCAAACGCAATTTCGCCGCACTGCGGGGTTCGATGAAGCCGAGTACGCCGACCTTGATCTATCTACGGAGATGGCGATATCTTTTGATGAATCGGTAAAGGGCGGCGAGCGCAGGATAGGCCTTAAGACGGAAAGCGGAACGAAACAGATTTCGGTAAAAATACCGCCGGGAATGCAGGACGGCGGAAGGCTCCGGCTTGCCGGTAAGGGAAGACGGTACGGCCGGAAAAAGGGCGACCTTTACATAAGCATCCGCATCGCGCCGCATCAGCATTTCAGGCGCGAGGGGGACGACCTATCCTTCCATCTTGATATAAAAATCTCAACCGCCCTCATGGGCGGCTCGGTGGACGTAGACACGCTTGGGGGAACACGCACGGTGAAAATCCCCCCCGGCACGCAATCGGGACAGAAAATCCGTATAAAGGGGCACGGCGTAAAACATCTCAAAGGCAGCGGCAAGGGCGATCTTTACATCGAAATAGGCATTCAAATACCCAAGAAAATAACCGAAGCCCAAAAGAAACTGGCAGAGCTTCTTGAGACGGAAGGCCTGTGATACGATCAACATCCGTTGCGGCGGCAATGTTTTTGTGCGTTGCTTTACCCTGCTGGCAGTTGGGATATGCGTTGGCCGAAACCGCAGACCCGCTGGTGTTGCTGAAGACGCACATCGAACGTGATGTAAAAAGACTTGCCAAACCTTTTAACAACGTCAATACGCGGCAAACCCGCGCCGATCTCAAGAAAGGGCTCCTGGATTTAAGCATGGTCATAGGGCAGCTTGAAAAACGTTACGGGAAAGACCGGAAGATGATACACGAGCTGAAACGAATCCTTGAGGAAGAAAAAACCGAAGCGTCCATAACCAGAATATCCCATCGCTATAGAAAAGGCCTTCAGAACATGCTGAAAAACAATCTTGAGGTAAAGCGCCGCGTATCTGATTTTCTTGAAAAAGGCGTTCCCTTCGAGTAGGGCGGATTGACGTGACGGCCCCCCCCCAGCGACCGTTTGGCGCTTTTCTGATAGACTTGGCACTGTTATAACGTTCTCATGGGGCAGTAGCTCAGCTGGGAGAGCGCAGCGTTCGCAACGCTGAGGTCAGGGGTTCGATCCCCCTCTGCTCCACCATTTTACCTTTTATATGGCATCCGCTAAAAATGCGTATGCGCGGCAACGGCGGCGTTTATCCCATGATTGGGGTTCAAAGGACGGTTGAGTCGGAAGAACTGTTCCAATACACTTAAGCGGTGCCGAATTTGAGCTATAGATTATTAAACGCCGCATGGCCGCTTTTGCTGTCGGCGATGATATACGGTTCGGGGTGCAGCCCGAAAGAGGTCAAGCAAAACCCATCGGAGATCGTCGTGGCCGTAGTAAACGGAGTGGAAATACGCGGCGACCGCTTTTTAAAAGAATACGATACGTTCGTTAAACGCTCCAAGGTTACCGGCCTCGATGACAAAAAACTTGAAAACCGCCTGCGGGAGGGAATCATAAACCGAATGATAGATTCTCTGCTCCTGTACGAGGAAGCAAAAAAATCCGGCATTGTTATTTCCACCGAACGGCGCGACG
>BTTC01000242.1:0-3150 GCA_036244935.1 bacterium
AATTAAAAACCCAGCTGAATATAAAGGAGTAGCAAAGTGGAAAATCCATTCCGCTTGTTTGACAGGCCGAAAGATCCTCTGGCCTTTGACTCGGTAATAATTAAACTTGCCTCGCCCGAAAAGATACGCTCGTGGTCGTTCGGCGAAGTTAGAAAACCGGAAACGATAAACTACCGCACGTTCAAACCGGAGCGCGATGGTCTTTTCTGTTCAAAGATTTTCGGTCCCGTCAAGGACTGGGAGTGCTTGTGCGGCAAGTACAAACGTATGAAGTACAAGGGCACCGTGTGCGAAAAGTGCGGTGTTGAGGTTACCCTTTCCAAGGTTCGGCGCGAACGCATGGGGCATATCGAGCTTGCCTCCCCCATTGCGCACATATGGTTCTTCAAGGGGCTGCCCAGCAAGATGGCGCATTTTCTGGATGTAACCATGGGAGAGCTGGAATCGGTTATTTACTTTGAAAAGTATATCGTTATAGACCCCAAAGACACAAAGCTGAAATACAAGCAGGTTCTGACGGAAGACTCTTATCAAGAGTCACTGGACCTTTACGGCGAGGATTTGTTCGAAGTAGGAATGGGCGCGGAGGCGATTCAGGTCATACTTAAAAATGTGGACATGCTCAAACTCTCCGCCGATCTCAAAAAGAATCTTGCCAAAACGAACTCCGTTCAGATGAAGCGGAAATTGGCAAAGCAGCTTAAAATAGTGGAGTCGTTTCGGAAGTCCGGCAACAAGCCGGAATGGATGATTCCGAATGTAATCCCGATTATCCCGCCGGAACTCAGGCCGCTGGTTCCGCTGGACGGAGGAAGATTCGCAACGTCCGACCTTAACGACCTTTACCGTCGCGTAATAAACCGGAACAACCGGCTTAAAAGGCTTATGGAACTGCGCGCGCCGGAGATTATAATCCGCAACGAAAAGCGGATGCTGCAGGAGGCGGTATCGGCGCTTTTCGATAACGGTCGTCGCGGAAGGGTGCTTAAGGGTCCTAACAAGCGGCCCCTCAAGTCGCTTGCGGACATGCTCAAGGGCAAGCAGGGGCGTTTCCGCCAAAACCTGTTGGGCAAGCGCGTGGATTACTCCGGACGTTCCGTTATCGTGGTCGGGCCGGAACTCAAGTTTTATCAGTGCGGCTTGCCGAAAAAGATGGCGGTGGAGCTGTTCAAACCGTTCATATACCACAAGCTGGAGATGAAAGGTTATGCGGCTACTATCAAGTCCGCCAAGAAGATGGTGGAGACGCAGCAGCCCGAAGTCTGGGAGGTTCTCGACGACGTGGTGAAAGACCACCCTGTTATGCTGAACAGGGCGCCAACGCTGCACAGACTCAGTTTGCAGGCCTTCGAGCCGGTTTTGGTGGAAGGAAAAGCCATAAGGCTTCATCCGCTTGTCTGCACGGCCTTTAACGCCGATTTCGATGGCGACCAGATGGCCGTCCACGTTCCGCTTTCGCTTGAGGCGCGGGTAGAGGCGCGGCTTTTAATGCTTTCAATCAACAACATACTTTCTCCGGCAAACGGCAAGCCGATCGCGACGCCTTCGCAGGATATCGTGCTGGGATGTTTTTACCTCACAAAACCGCGCCGCGGCGTTAAGGGGGAGAACAAGGCGTTTTGGGGCATAGGGGAAGTAAGGTCGGCATTCGATAGCGGCGAACTCGATTTGCAGGCTAACATCCGCGTTCGGATAGACGGCACGATTTACGAAACCACCACGGGCAGGGCGATGCTCTACGAGATCACGCCTGCGGGTATACCGTTTTCGCGGGTTAACCGAGCGATGACCAAGGCCGCGCTGGTGGATCTGGTAAACGAATGTTACATAAAGATAGGCAGAGACGCCACGGTGGAATTCCTCGACAACCTGAAAGACCTCGGATTTACGCAGGCGACCAATTCCGGAATCTCTATTTCGCTTTTAAACATGACGATACCGAAAAAGAAAAATGAGCTGATAAACGTGGCGCGCAAAAAGGTCGAAAAAGTGCAGGAGCAGTATCACAACGGCCTCATCACCAAAGGCGAGAGCTACAACAAGATTATAGACATATGGGCAAGAGTCGTTGACAGGGTAACGGAAGAGGTCTTTGACGAGCTGAAAAATGAAAACCAGCTGCTGGAAGACGGGAATGCTTCCAAAGATGCCGATTTCAACGGTCTTTATCTGATGGCGGAGTCCGGCGCAAGGGGCAGCAAGGCGCAGATAGCCCAGCTTGCCGGGATGCGCGGACTTATGGCAAAACCTTCCGGCGAGATCATCGAAACGCCGATTACCGCCAACTTCCGCGAAGGGCTTACCGTTGCGCAGTATTTCATATCAACTCACGGAGCTCACAAGGGATTGGCGGATACCGCGCTTAAGACCGCTAACTCCGGCTACCTTACGCGTCGGCTGGTGGACGTGGCGCAGGACGTTATCATTACGAAGGATGACTGCGGCACCATGAACGGTATTGAAACAACCGCGCTCGTGGAAGGCGGCGAAGTCATACAAAGGCTTGGCGAACGTATACTGGGCCGCGTTACGCTCGACCCCGTGATTGATCCCTTCACCAAGGAGGTATTGCTTGAAGCGAACCATGAGGTTGATGAAGATGCTGTTGACAAGATAGAAAACGCCGGCGTGGATCAGGTTCGGATACGCTCCACTCTTACCTGCGACCTGGAAGAGGGGGTTTGCTGCAAATGTTACGGACGCAACCTGGCAAACGGCAAACCGGTGGAACTGGGAGAAGCGGTCGGGATCATCGCCGCGCAGTCCATAGGCGAACCGGGAACGCAGCTTACAATGCGTACCTTCCACATCGGCGGCGTTGCCAGCAGGGTTGCCGAGCAGACCAAACTGCAGGCCGTCAGCGGCGGTACGGTCAAATACGTAGATTTGCGTACGGTTAAACTCAAAAACGGCGAGCAGATCGTAATGAACCGGAACGGCGGCATAATCATCCAGGACGAAGAAGGCAGGGAAAAAGAGCGTTACAAAGTCGTATACGGCGCAAGGCTCAAGATCGCGAATGGAACCATGGTTAGCGATGGGGATACCCTTGCCGAATGGGATCCGTTCACGTTTTCGATCCTTACCGAAAGCGAAGGTACGGTTACATTCGGCGACATCATAGAAAACGTGACCATGAGTGAAATATTG
>BTTC01000243.1:0-3145 GCA_036244935.1 bacterium
GCTGTAATAGATGCTGGACGGCTCGCTTATCGTCAGATTCAGATCAGGGGCTGCATCATTAATACTTACAGTTGGAGGCGAGGTAATTGTTATGGAAGGAAGTGCGCTCACACTAGAGCCAAACGCGAAAAACAGAACCAGTCCGGAATAAAATAACCCGAGTTTGCAAAAAGCCATACGTACCTCGCAAATGTAGCTACTTCAACTTTAGTAAGCCTCAGCATTGTATATCATATGCAAAGCGCCGCAATGCTAAAATTTTCAAAAGATGTTGTCAAATGCTGCTTGCTTGGGGCTTCAACAAAATTTCCGCCCTCTTTCGATATTGATATGTTTGCCCGCTCATTTCACATATAATCGGCATCATGAAAGATGATGATCGTAACGCGTTGAAATCTAAAATCCTATCTGACATTGAAACGCTGAAAACGGAAATGGAATCATTAAAGGAACAGGCAAAGCCGGTACCGCCGGATAACGCCATAGGCCGCCTCACCCGCATGGACGCGATACAGGCAAGAAGCGTTGCGGAAGCCGTATTGACAAAAGCTGCGATACGAAAAATAAAACTGGAAACAGCGTTAAACCGTATAGATGACGATGAATACGGTACGTGTAAAAATTGCGGCGAAGATATTTCGATCAAGCGTATGGAACTGGTGCCCGAAGCCGTTATGTGCGTTAACTGCGCCGAACGCCTGTAGCACCGGACGACCGTCGCACGCGCCCGCTTTATAAGCGGGAGAACGTATGTCGCACGCGGTTAACAAAGCCAGTTTATGCGCCAGAAAATTGTTGCCTACTTTTAAAGTAAGCGCGTTAAATCGCCAACGCCCGCTTTATAAGCGGGAGAACGTATGTCGCACGCGGTTAACAAAGCCAGTTTATGCGCCAGAAAATTGTTGCCTACTTTTAAAGTAAGCGCGTTAAATCGCCAACGCCCGCTTGTAATGCTTCTTGCGTTCTTCTTCGTTAAGGTACCGCTTGCGTGCCCGTATATGATCCGGCGTAATTTCGGCCAGTTCATCGCTGTTAAGGAACTCCAGAGTTTGTTCAAGCGAGAGTTTTCGCGGCGGCGCCAGTTTTATCATATCGTCCGATCCCGATGCCCGCGTGTTCGTCAGTTTCTTTCCTTTGCAAACGTTCACCACCATGTCGTTTGGACGGTTGCATTCACCCACTATCATCCCCCCGTACACTTCCGTGCCGGGCCCTATGAAAAGGGTGCCGCGATCGGAAAGTTTTTCCAAAGCATACGCGGAAGCGCTGCCGCTATCCATGCTTATAAGCACGCCGTTCTTTCTGGATGGGATCGGCCCGACCCACGGGACGTAGTTATGAAAACTGTGCGTCATAACCGCCGTGCCGCGCGTTTCAGTGAGCAGTTCGCCGTGCATACCAAGCAGACCACGCGCGGGAATGGTAAACTCAAGCCTTACGTTACCTTCGGTTGCGGGAGCCATGTTTTTCAGCTTGCCCTTTTTTCTGCCGAACATATCTATTACCCTGCCGGAGAAACCATCTTCTACGTCGACGATAACGAACTCTTCCGGTTCCATACGTTTACCATCTTTTTCGATGGTTATTACTTCCGGGCGCGAGACGGATAATTCATAACCTTCACGCCGCATGGTTTCTATGAGTATCGATAGGTGCAGCTCGCCGCGGCCTGAAACCCTGAACGCCTCGGAGTTCGGAACTTTCTCCATACCAAGGGCGAGGTTGCTTTTAAGCTCCGCTTCCAGCCTGTCGGCCAAATGCCTGCCGGTCAGTTTATCTCCAGACTTTCCGACGCAGGGGGAAGTGTTTGTGGAAAAATTCATGGATATGGTCGGCGCGTCAATTTCGACGGCGGGAAGCGGTTCAGGCGTATCCTTGTCGGTCAATGTTTCGCCAATCTCCAGCGACTTGAAACCGGCAATCACCACAATCTCTCCAGCCGATGCGCTTTCAATCTCCTTTTTATCCAAGCCGTCAAAGGAGAACAGCTTGACAATCTGGCCTGTGGATATATCACCGTTAAGGTCGACACGTGAAACCGTCTGTCCCATGGCGACGGCGCCGCGGTTTATTTTGCCTATTGCCATCCGGCCCAGATAATCGCTGTACTCGGCGGACGTAATGAGCATCTGGAACGGCCCCGCATCGTCAATCTTCGGAGGGGAGACTTTGTCGATAATCGAGTCAAGCAAAGGCGCCATGCTGCTTCCCGGCTGATGGAAGTCGAGCGACGCGATACCGTGCTTCGCCGACGAATAAACCGTATGGAAATCAAGCTGCTTGTCCGTTGCGCCAAGCGACGCGAAAAGATCGAACACCTGATCCACAGCCCAGTCCGGCCTTGCATCGGGACGGTCGATCTTGTTAATGACCACCATCGGCGAAAGGCCCAGTTCCAGAGATTTGCGTAAAACAAACTTCGTTTGCGGCATCGGACCGTCAACGGCGTCTATAAGAAGCAGCGCGCCATCCACCATTTTCAGGATACGCTCCACCTCGCCGCCAAAATCATGGTGCCCAGGCGTATCGATTATGTTGATCTTCACGCCTTTCCACATTATCGACGCGTTCTTTGAAAAGATTGTGATGCCACGCTCTTTTTCAAGATCGTTTTTGTCCATCACCCTCTCTTCAACCTTTTCGTTTTCGCGAAAGGTTCCGGCATCCTTTAAGAGCGCATCGACCAGCGTCGTCTTGCCGTGGTCAACGTGCGCGATCACGCATATGTTCCTGATTTTAATGCTCATTCATGTTTCTCGTATATAGGTAATACTGGATTATACCAAACCGCAACCTAATCGGAAACAGCATGGTTATTAGAATATTGAAATGAATTCAGTACTAAATAAAAATATCTACGGGGCTACCGGTAGCGGTTGTTTGACCTCGGTTTCCTCTCTTCGGCCTGATCCACCTTGATTGCGCGGCCCTGGACATCCTTACCGTTAAGTGCCTTAACGGCGGCTTCGCCGTTTTCCATTTCTATGAATGCAAAACCGCGGGAACGTCCTGACTCACGATCAGTAATCATTTTAACCGAATCCACGGTTCCGAACTCTTCGAACAACTCACGAAGTTCTGCCTCAGTTATATCAAATGAAAGGTTACCAGCAAATATATTCACAATCTTTATTCTTCCTATAAT
>BTTC01000244.1:0-3135 GCA_036244935.1 bacterium
AATAGCATGTTTGAAACTTTTTATACATAAATTTCCCAGCTAAACCTGCGCTTGGAACGTTTTGTTTTATACGGAAGTCTCCCAAGTAAATCCGTATGAAAAAATTAAAAGGATTTATAGCGTTTTAAGCTCTGGCAGATACGATAGATATTCCAACAGGTCTGAATATCAAGACATTACGTATGTGCATCGTATTCATGGTAAAGCAATATGCTTTAAAATTTCCGTGCGGCGGCTTTTTCTATTCCTCGTATCCATGCGCGCCATGCGTTGTAGATTTTTTTTAATACCGTTTCATCAATCACGGTTATTACCAGTCCCGCCTCGCCGGAAACGGATGACACAGGCTTTACGCGAACCTCGTGGTTTGTCGCAACCTTCGTGTATATATGCTGGCGGCGATCATAATCTTTTTCATCGTAGTTGCCGTATTTTTCCATGTAGATGTCAAAAAGCCGTTTCGGGGTTATCTCTCCGCCGCCGGCGCAGGCAAGGTAGTCGTAGGAGTAAAGCAGTTCAAGCCTCTTGCCGCTCCTTGATTCTGGATAGAGTAAAAAGACGGCGTTAATGGGAAAATCGCATTTCTCCGCGCCGTCAACTTTAAGTATCCTCGTGGGAATTTTCCTCAGGTAGCTGTCCGCAAGTTCCATCTCTTCCGGTCTTCGGATGTAAATTGAAAAATCCGTTTTTGAGCGTTGCTCCAGATCGAGGTAATTCGATTTTACCGTTTCGCTGAAAGCGGGAAAAAAATGCTTGAAATGCTCTTTTTTCAAGCCGGTTTTCAATTCACCGTAAACAGTTTTGTTTTCGGTCGCGCGCTCGGCGTCGGCGGCATGTATAAAAACGAACGATAATATGAAAACGGCCGTAAACAGTCTCATGTATATTTTATCGGATTGATATTTAACTCACTTAACACTTAACCCGCCGCATACGGCGGCAAAGCGCAACGCAAGTGAATTGAAATGAACAAAAACCCGCCGCAAGGAACTATCAGGGTCAGAGACCTTTCAAAAACTGAGACCTGTAGAAAAACTCAGATTTTTATACTGCAGACGCGCTTTTCTGTGCCCTCTTTGTACCCGCAGCAAGTATTTTTTGAGGGGATACCTGCCGCAAGACAGCGTCCGCCCGACCGATGCCGAAGAATTCGGATTTGTTGTCGTAAAGCCTCACAAACCCGCTTTCCTTCCCTGTCCATTGTACCTCCTGCCCCATTAAGAGCACGGTTTTATCCTTAAGAGATGCATCAAACTTCGGCATGGATTTTAAAAAAGGATAATCAAGCGGCAGCAGCCACTTTTCGGGGTTATTACTGTTTTCTTCAAGAGTGTCGATGTTAACGGAGTCTTCAACGGAAAAGATGTGTACTTTTGTCCTTTCAAGACCGCCCAGATGCGCACGGTATCCCAGCTGTCTGCCGATGTCTTCGCAAAGCGTTCTCAGATATGTTCCCCTCGATACCTCTGCGGTAAATACCGCGGTTTCGCCCGAGAACTCTTTCAGTTCGATGGAGTGTATGGTGACCGTTTTTGCCTGGCGTTCAACACTTTTGCCTTCCCTTGCCAGCTCATAAAGACGCCGGCCGTTTATCTTTTTTGCCGAGAACATGGGCGGCACCTGCTCTATTTCCCCAAGAAATTTATTAAGAGTTTCCTCCAGTTTCTCACGCTCGTCAGGTTGCGGCGCCTGGCTTGTCAGGGTTTTCTTGCCGGTTGAATCCTGCGTGTCGGTTTCAAAGCCGAACACGATTGTTGCGGTATATTTCTTCGGCGCTTCTTCAAAATAAGAGAAAAGTTTGGTTCCCAAGCCCAGCGCAACGGGCAGGATGCCGGTTGCAAACGGATCCAGCGTGCCCAGATACCCCGCTTTTTTCAAGCGTACAGTCTTCTTGACCTTCTCAAGCGCACGGTTGGACGTCAACCCTGAATTTTTATAAAAATTTATGAACCCGTTCATGGAAATGTTTTTACCTCAGAATTTACGCTTTCGCTTTCGCTTCCGCCGACATCCGCTTCCTCCTGATCCTCGATCATATGCAGCATCTGGTTCAGCCTATCTGAGTGTTCCATCGAACGATCCCAGCTGAACTGCAGATCCGGCAGAAATTTGATCCGCATCCTCTTGCCGAGGCGTGACCTTATAAACGGCGCCGCGCTGCATATCCCCTTGAATGTGCGTTTCTGTTCCAACTCACTGCCCATGGGAGAAACGAATATCTTTGCGTTGCGGAGGTTGTTGGAAAGCTCTACCTTTGTAATCGTTATGAAACCGATCCTGGGATCCTTTACTTCTTCCCGTATAATACCGGCTACCTCTTCCTGCATAAGCTCCTTTACCCTGTCCGACCTCTTGAAAGTAAACATAATCCACCCCTTCCACTTCGAGTACGCCGCCTCAGGCGCGCCGCAACCCCGGGTGGATTGCCGCCTTGATACAGCATACGATGAAGAAAAAAGCTCTTCCGAATTCCCGCAATTTATCCCCTTTTATTGCGAAAACCCGGCAGGCAGCACTAGTATATCAAAAAAGCGTCAGGTGTAAATACCGTCGGCAGCCGCAATTTGCCGCAAGGGTTTTCTACGTTGTGCTGAGTTCATCGAAGCGCGACAGGCTCTCCATGTGACCCCTCTTCTTGTCGAAGGGGCGTGGACAGTATCAGGGTAACCATAGCGCACACGCCATAATAATTATTAATCGCCCCCACTACCGGTTTATAATCTGTGCCTATGATTTCCAAGGTTATGAGCGCATCGCATCACGGGATAGACGCCTTCGCCGTGGAGGTGGAGGTTGATCTTGCCCCCGGAACTTTTTCTTACGTTACGGTGGGGCTTCCTGACGCGGCGGTAAAGGAAAGCCAGAACCGGATTCTGGCGGCGCTTAACAATTCGGGTTTCGATGCGCCGATCAAAAGGATAACGGTAAACCTCGCGCCCGCCGACATACGCAAGGAGGGCAGCTCTTTCGACCTGCCGATTGCAGTGGCTATGCTGGCGGCCCAGAATATCGTTCCCGCCGAAAAATTAAAAAACCTCTGTTTTGTCGGCGAGCTTGCACTGGACGGGCGGGTGAAGTCCGTCCGAGGCGCCTTGTCGGTTTCGGTTGCGGTAAAAAACATGGGCGAAGGTTATC
>BTTC01000245.1:0-3127 GCA_036244935.1 bacterium
CCTCGCAGTAAAGCTGTGTACGCCGTCGGAGAGGGTCGATGTAGTAAAGCTCCAACTGCCGGAACCGTCAGCCGTGGTTGTACCCAGCGATGCCGAGCCGTCGAAGATTTCCACCGTGCTGCCGGACTCCGTAGTGGACCCGGTTAACGTGGGCGTACTATCACCCATCACTGCGCCGTTAACCGGCGAGGTTATCACCGTAGTTGGCGCGGTGGCATCTACCGCTATGGAGAAACTGCCGGATGACGACCAGTTGCCCGCATCGTCGTTCTCCTGCACGTAAAGGGTATGCGTGCCGTCCGCCAATGTGGAAGAAGTGTATGAAACTCCGCTGGTTTGCGTGGCGCCGCTTGCCAGGTTGCTGTTGTTGAGTTTGTAACGGAACGTTCCGTTGCCGCCTCCGCCGGAACTCCAGTTCCAGGTCGGCGTGGCGTCGTTCGTCGGGGTTGTGCCCGAAACGGACGGCGTTGCCGGGGGAGAAGCGTCAAGGGTTATGTTATCGGACGCGGATGAGCTTTTGTTACCCGCCGCGTCGCGGAACCATGCGTAAACCGTTTTTGAGCCGTCGCCGCCGCTTAGCGTAAACGCGGCATTGGCGGAATAATTGGTGGTGGACGTTACCGATGTAAAACTCCCCAACGCCGGGGTCGTGGAGTTTTGTGAAAGGTAGTAGCCGGTTACGCCTGTGTCATCCGTCGCGCCAAGCGAAGCCGTAATGCTTGCTGAGTTCGTATAGGCCGCGCCGCCGTTTATGGAAATGGATGGGTTTGTTGGCGGGCCTGCATCCGCCTGACCGCCTACCGTCTTTGCTGCCTCGTTGGAATAATCGCTTTCGTTGGATGATGTATCGTAGGCGGTGACCGCAAAGAACCAGTCGCCACCGGCAAGGCCGGACAGGGTGTAGCCGCATGCCGTTACGTTGCCGCAACCCGTTCCGGAGTCAACGCCCGTATCCACGCAGGAGAGGCCGGAATCGGCGATATTTATGGTGGCCGTACTGTCATAAACTCCAGAGGAAGTTCCGTAATAAATCTTGTAGCCGCCTGCGTCTGAATAACAGCTTGCATCGGCATTGGTGTTGGGCGCATCCCAGGTCAGCGCCGCTTCGCCTGCAAAGAGGGGTGATGTATACAAGAGCATACTGATTAAAGTTGCTATTCCGAAATATGCCAGCCTTCCGGCTTTATTATAAAGCACCTTTTTCTCCCGTTTCATAAAATAATATACATAAGTTGGTCCCGCCATGATACTTATGCATAAAAGATACCATCCGGGGCTTGCAGGGTTGTGCGCTTGTAAATTATTGAAAGTCAAAGAGTATGTCTGACCAAATAATTTACCCATTATAACTGTCAATGCGGTTAATGTAATATAAAGTGTAGTATCGAACATCATCAGTATCATATAACGCACATATTCATTGAGAATCCCGCTAAAAGTATAAAATAGTACTTATTTTGTTGGGGGTTATATTAAATCAGTGAACTAAATTGTTGGCGTAAGCAGAAGGCATGTTGGGCGGGCGGCTAAACAATCTACACTATCTTTATATTCAAACCCTAATTCAACTCTGGCTCCGAAAATTATTATTAAAAAAAATATTACTCAAATTGTCGATTGTCAGCAGTAAGGCGGCGCATGTCTCGACGGGCGGGGATTGGGAGAGGGTTTTTTTTAAACAATAATAATGAACCGCGGGTTGTACTGAATTCAAGGCTGGCTTTCTGTGTCTGTTTTATCATCCCCACCACAATCTGCTCCCGTTCAAAGCGGAAGGAATCACTGCTTTGACAGCATTCCAACCTTGATATAGAGATTAAACACTCCTGCTGTTCAGGAAATACAAAATCAAGCATGTAACGATGCTTTTTTGATGCTAGTGAAAAATCCTGAAAGTCAGGCGGATTCTAACCTACGAAGAACTAAAGGTAAACCCCCTTTGGAAGAAGTTATCAAAAAGTATCAGTTCGCATAGCATGATTATAAAGGGTCATGTAATGGCAGGATTGTACAAAAACCGTTTTCTTCATGGGTCTGCCGATTCAGACTGAGACGCTGCCGGCGTTTTAAAAGAGATCGACCTGCCGCGTTTTTAAGGTTAGAATCGGAGGTAGAAAACCTGTTTTAATTTCACTGTCGCGGCATAAATAGACATCGACGTCCATGGAGGCTCGCAGATGACCCGCAAACTCGTTTTAGCTATGATTTTTCTTAACTGCTGTTTTGTTTCGTCATCGTATGCCGCTTCGTTTGATTTTTCCCTGTGGGACGGCATACTGCGCGATCATGTGTATCGGGGGAAAAAAGATGGAGTTGCATTGAACCTTGTGGATTACGACAAGGTAAAATCGGCCCCCGGGTTTAAAAAACTTTTGGATGACCTCGCCAATATAAAACCTGACTTCTCCGGCAGGCGGGAAAAAATCGTCTTTTGGATAAACGCGTACAACATTTTCGCGCTGAAGATGGTTGTGGACAATCCCGGAATTGAAAGCATACGCGATGCGGGTTTTTTTTCAGGTTCGGTATGGAAAAGGAAGGCGGGGATAGTGGGAGGCAAGGAGTATACGCTGGGACAGATCGAGCATGAAATACTGCGGAAACTTGGCGAGCCTAGGATTCACTTTGCGATTGTCTGCGCTTCGGTCTCGTGTCCCGACCTGCGTATGGAGGCGTTCGATGCGGCCCGCTTTGACAAACAGCTTGACGACCAGTCCAGAATCTTTGTTTACAACCGCCATAAAGGACTCAGGATTGACCGTGCAAACAAAAAAATCCATCTGTCGAAAATCTTCAAATGGTTTAAGGATGATTTTGAAAAGTCAGGCGGGGTGCGCGCTTTCGCATCGCGGTATATGTCTAAGGACGATGCCGACGCGGTAACAAACCGGAAATATTCGATCCGGTACCTTGGATATAACTGGAAACTGAACGCATTTTAAACCGGATTGCGCAGTTGAATTTTTTTCCGGTCGTGGCTCGACCGTTCGATAAACTCACGGATCACCAACAACTTGTCACCCTGAGCGCGTCAAAGGGCGACATAAACGTTTCTGTTGATTTTCTCAGGGATTATAGCGTTTTAAATTTTAGCGGATACGATAGATATTCCAAGGTCTGAATATCA
>BTTC01000246.1:0-3123 GCA_036244935.1 bacterium
GGAAGCGTTCAACACCCTGGGTTCCATATATAAGGAAGATAAATCATACAGGGACGTGCTGGGGCGCCTGAAGGCGATTAAAAAGAAACTGAACGGTTAAGCGAAAAGGAAAATATGGGAAAAGTCAATTACGCGGCGCGGGAGCTGATTGCGAAGAGTGTGTACTACGGCCCCGGGCTGTGCGGCAAGACGACGGACCTGGAGGAACTGCACAAAAAGGTGTCGCCCAAGCAGAGGGGCAAAATGCTGTCTCTTGCTACGGATACCGACCGTACGCTTTTCTTCGACCTGCTGCCGATGGACCTCGGCACAATCGGCTGCTTCAAAACGAAGATACAGCTGTTTACCGTACCCGGCCAAACCTATTACAATACGACCCGGAAAATGGTGTTAAAAGGGACCGACGGCATTGTGTTCGTGGCGGATTCGCAATCTTCGCAGATGGAAGCCAACATCGAAAGTTACATGAATCTCGGTGAAAACCTTAAGGCGAATAATCTCGACTTTGAAACAATTCCACTCGTAATTCAGTGGAACAAGCAGGATATGCCGAACCTTGCCGCCATCGATGAACTGAATGCCAAAATAAACATTCGTAACGTCCCGTCGATCAAGGCGGTTGCGGTAAAAGGCGAAGGCGTACTGGATACTTTCAAACTTATAGCAAAAGAAGTCATGAAGTATCTTTCCGTCAAGGTCGGGAAGGGGATAACGCCAGCCGCAAAGGTAACAAAACCGGAAAGGGTGGACACCGCGCCGATAAAAATTAAAAGCGAACGCGCGGACGCTTACGTGCCTGAAAGCGCGGCGGGTAGGGTGGCTCGCGAAACTACTCTTCCGAATCGAAGACACGATATAGCCGGGCGCACGATGGAAGAACTGGGTAAAATTCTGGCTTCAGGCATCGACTCCGGATCGCCGGAAGCGCGCGAATTGCTCAAGGATATTACAAAAACCATCGCATCGATAGTCGAAGATAATAAAGATATAAACAACCGCTATGAAATCATCCTGCGCCAACTGAATAAGTTGACCAACTTAACGACGGGGAGCAGGTAAATCATCCCTCCTGAAAAAAATTTGAACAACTGATACCAGTAGTATAAAAGGTACCGATGTCTCATAAAAACGCTGTTATTCTGCTGTTCTTGATCGCCGTCGGCGTGGCGCTGGGCGGTCTATGCGGATGGTTTTTCGGCGAATCCATGCTAAAGGTCGCCTGGATCGGCGAACTCTTCCTCAATCTCCTTAAGATGGTTATCGTACCGTTGATCGTTTCGGCGGTTATAAGCGGCGTGGTCACAATGGGAAGCAAGGGGAATTTCGAGCGTATAGGCGGGCTAACGATTTTGTATTACATGTGCACCACCGGCATAGCGGTTTTCATCGGCTTGGTTATGGTTAACATCATAAGGCCGGGCGAGGGGTTAAACATCACGGCGGGCGAACAGCTGGCCGCAAACATTGCCGCCAAACAGGATACCGGCTTCAGCGACATCATACTTTCGATGGTTTCGCCAAACCTTGTAAAATCCGCCGTCGAAAACCAGCTTCTTCCCATTATTCTTTTTTCCATCGTCTTTGCGATCGCTCTCAACATGCTGGGCGAACGGGGCCGACCGGTAGCGGCTTTTTTCGAGTCGGTTAACGAGGCTATGATGAAGATCGTAACCTGGATAATGTACCTTGCGCCGATTGGAATCTTTGCTCTGATCGCCGGACGCCTCGGGCAGGCGGGGGGGGGCGCGGCCTTTTTCAACGAGATAAAAGCCGTGGGCTGGCACGTCGTAACCGTACTCAGCGGGCTGGCGATCCATTTTTTAGCGCTTTTCGCAATCCTGTATTTCGTAACTGGCCGCGGGTGGAGCTATTTTACGGGAATGCTGCGCGCATTATTGACGGCTTTCGGCACGGCAAGCTCTTCGGCCACACTGCCGCTTACTATGGAATGCGCCCGCGAAAACAGAATCGACGAACGCGCAAGCCGGTTCGTGCTTCCGCTTGGCAGTACCGTCAACATGGACGGAACGGCGCTTTACGAGGCCGCCGCCGTCATGTTCATCGCCCAGAGCTACGGACTGGAAATGGGATTTTCGCTGCAGGTAATTATTTTCATCACGGCAACGCTGGCGGCTATCGGCGCGGCGGGGATTCCTGAAGCGGGACTGGTGACAATGGTAATCGTGCTGCAGGCCGTCGGTTTGCCGCTTGAAGGTATTGCGCTTCTGCTGTCGGTAGACTGGTTTTTGGACCGTTTCCGCACATCGATAAACGTGTGGGGCGATTCCGTCGGCGCCGCCGTGATCCACAAGTTTTTGCAAAAAGAACCTACCGGGGTGTGATCTTACACCGTTTTCCCCTTGTCGTGCTTCGATAAACTCAGCATGACAAGAAACTGTCATCCTGAGCTTGTCGAAGGATGTGGTTCGACTGGCTCACCATGACATGTCACCCTGAGCTTGTCGAAGGGTTTACTTTGCCAGTTAACTGAGTGATCTTACCCAGCACAACGCTTTTTTTAGCGCCGGTTACCTTGGGGAGGTTCCCGGGCAATCCTTTAAGAGTGCGGTACGCAAGAACGGCCATCATAACCGCTTCAACCGACTTTTCGGGGCAGCCAAGCTCTGAGGAAAGTGAAAATTTTGCCCGATTGCCCAGGCGGGTTTTAAGCTCCGTTAAAACGGCGCGGTTTTTCGCCCCGCCGCCGCAGACGATCCAGCGTACCTTTTCCATCGGCCTGAAAAATTTAAACGCCTGACTCACTGCGGTTTCCACCGTCACAGCCGAAAGCGTTCTAATAAAATCTTCTTTACCGATTCGGGCAAACCGTTTTAGCAGTCTATTGAAATAATCCAGTCCAAAAATTTCCTTGCCCGTGGATTTGGGCGCCATTTTTTTGTAGTAAGGATGCGACATGCAATGCGAAAAAAAATTTGCGTTTATGGACCCCTTAAGGGCGATACCGCCGTTGCGGTCGCAGCGCAGCCTTCCTTTCGTGAAATGCGCCGCCGCGAGATCGAGCAGCGAATTTGCCGGGCCGGTATCGAATCCGCTCACCGCTTCAATTGATCCCCCGCATGGCAAAAAAGTCACGTTGCTTATGCCGCCGAGATTATGCACGAC
>BTTC01000247.1:0-3122 GCA_036244935.1 bacterium
TATAAACCGCTTCGTACATTAAAAAAATTTCCCCGTTTATGCCGCGCTTCAACGCTGCGGCTGCCAAACCCGCAACGGTGTTTACATCCTGGCTTTCCGGCCCCGTCAATAACAGGATTCCAAGTTTTTTTCCTTTTTCAGACATCGTCAATTTTTTGCATCGCTTATGCTATGCCGCAAAATTCCTCGTAATCTATGAGTTCCTTGATAACGGGATTTTTACCGCATATCGGGCATTTGGGATCGCGCCTTAGATTTAGTTTTCTGAAATCCGTTTTCAGCGCGTCATACAAAAGGAGCTTGCCGATGAGCGGTTCTCCTTTGCCGAGGATTATCTTGATAACCTCGGTCGCCTGTAAAGTGCCCACAACGCCCGGCAAAATGCCCAGAACGCCCGCTTCCTGACAACTAGGCACCATGCCCGGCGGTGGAGGTTCGGGGTAAAGACATCTGTAGCACGGCCCGGCGGGGGTTTTGAAAACCGTCACCTGTCCCTCGAACCGGAAGATCGAGCCGTGAACGTTTACCTTGTTGAGCAAAACGCACGTGTCGTTTACCAGGTATCTCGTAGCAAAGTTGTCCGTTCCGTCTACGACGATGTCGTATTTTCTTATGATATCCATTGCGTTTTCCGAGGTGAGGCGGGCGTTGTACGTTATGACTTCCACGTCGGGGTTCATCTTTTCGATTGTGTTTTTGGCGGAATCAACTTTCAGGTTTCCAATGTCGTCTGTGGAGTGGAGTATCTGCCTTTGCAGATTCGACCTGTCCACTACGTCGAAATCCATGATGCCGATAGCGCCGACCCCCGCCGCCGCAAGATAAAGGGCTATCGGCGAACCGAGTCCTCCGGCGCCAAGCAGGAGAACTTTCGCATTCAGGATTTTCTTTTGACCCACGCCGCCAACCTCGGGGAGGATGATATGGCGCGCGTACCTGTAAACCTGATCCTTAGAGAAATCCATACGCTTTTTTAAATACATTTATATATAACATGTTTTTGTATGTACGCTTCGCCTCTTGCTTCTTTCTATAAGCCGCCGGCAATGGCCGGAATCACGGAAATAACGTCGCCGTCACCAACTTTGCTGCTGTCCGAATCAAGAAAGCGGATGTCCTCATCGTTTATATAAATATTTATAAAACGTCTAAGCTCGCCATCTTCGGAGTAAAGACGCTCTTTTATACCTGGGTAATTGGAATCAAGATCGTCGATTACCTCACGTACGGTTCCAGTTTTAGCAGAAACCTCTGATTTTCCGTCAGTTATTTTCTGAAGCGGTGTTGGTATTCTTACCTTAACGGGCATCTTCCCTCCATATAAAAAAACATTATTTTTTTACGCATAAATTATCGTTGAATATCATTTCAACTTCCTCAAGGCGTGGATCTATACGCCATGAACTACCCACTTTTCCTTCAAGCGCCTCTTGTGTTTTCAATCCGTTGCCGGTTATGCAAAGGACGGTTTCCTTTGATGGATCGAGTTTGCCCTGATCCAGAAGTTTCTTTGCGACCGATACCACCACGCCTCCGGCTGTCTCCGTAAAAATACCTTCGCACTCGGCAAGAGTTTTCATCCCTTCAACAAGCTCTTCATCCGAAACGTCTTCCGCCCAGCCGCCGGAATCGGTAATGGTTTTTATCCCGTAATAGCCGTCCGCCGGATTGCCTATGGCTATCGACTTTGCGATGGTATGGGGTTTTTGCGGTTTGAAGTTTTGCTGGCCGTCCTTTACCGCGGTCGATACGGGCGAGCAGCCGGTTGCCTGAGCGCCGAACACGCGCGTCGGCACGCCGTCAATGAGTCCCAGTTTTTCAAATTCAACGAACGCTTTATAAATTTTCGAAATAAGCGACGAGCCGGCTATCGGCACCACTATCTGCTCCGGCGCCCTCCAGCCGAGCTGTTCGGCTATTTCGTATCCGTACGATTTTGATCCGTCGCCGTAATACGGCCGGATGTTGATGTTCACGAACGCGATGCTGTACTTACCGGCGACCTCCGAGCACAGCCGGTTCACTTCGTCGTAGTTCCCGTTTACCTGCAGCAGCTTCGGCTTATACACGAGCGTGCCCAGTATCTTGCCCATTTCGAGGTCCGCTGGAATGAATATATATGCCTCAAGTCCCGCCTGGGCCGAAAGCGCCGCAACGGAGTTGGCCAGGTTCCCGGTGCTGGCGCACCCCACCCTTTTGAAACCGAACTCCTTTGCCTTGGATATCGCTACCGACACCACCCTGTCCTTGAAAGAAAGCGTGGGGTGGTTTACCGAATCGTTTTTAAGGTAGAGTTTTTCCATACCCCACATCCTGCCGAGGTTTTTTGCGTGTACCAGGGGGGTGAAGCCCACATTTTTGCCCACGGAAGGCTCGCCGTCCAGCGGCATTAACTCTTTGTACCTCCAGATGTTTGGTTGTCGACTGGTGATTTTTTCGCGCGTCAGCACTTTTTTTATGCCGTCGTAATCGTAAACTACCTCCAAAGGGCCGAAGCAGAACTCGCAAACGTGAAGCGGTTCCTTTCCGTATTCCCTGCCGCATTCACGGCACTTAAGACCTTTTACAAAACTCAATTATTTAAACTCCAGCCATAGAATCGGCAAAAAACGCAACCAGGTTTTGTTTCTTCTTCATACGCAAGGCTGTTTTCATCGCCGCCCACAGTACGGCGCCGGATGAAATACCCGCCAAAAGCCCTTCTTTCTTAACTATTTGCTCCGAGGTTTCCCCGGCCTTTTCCGAGCTTACGCAAATAACCTCGTCTATGATGTCCCTGTTCAAAATGGACGGCACGAACCCCGCTCCAATGCCGTTTATAAAATGATACCCGGCCTTCCCGCCGGAAAGAACGGGCGATTCCCTCGGCTCTACGGCAACGATTTTTACGTCCGGGTATTTTGCCTTAAGCACCTCGCCGACGCCCGTTATGGTACCGCCGGTGCCGACGCCCGCAACGAACGCATCAACCTTTTTACCGCCCATCGATTTTATTATCTCCTTGGCGGTGGTATTGCGGTGGTTTTCCGAGTTAGCCTGGTTGTTTAACTGATCGGGCATAAAATACTTTCCGTTTTTCAGGCACATTTCAAGCTCCGTTTCCCTGGCGCCCCCATAACCTT
>BTTC01000248.1:0-3112 GCA_036244935.1 bacterium
TTCTGTAACGATCTGCCAACCAGTCCCAGGCCGGAGATTGGCCGTATTCTAATCACGGGCGCTACAGGTTACATAGGTGGACGCCTGATCCCCGAACTCCTTGCCAGGGGTTACAAAGTAAGGGTCATGGTTCGCAGCGGACCCTCCATACACAAGAAACGCTGGTCGGGAGCAGATATGGTGGTGGCGGACGCGCTGAAAAAGGAGGATCTGAAAAGCGCGCTCGAAGGCGTCCATACCGCTTATTACCTGATTCACTCATTGCTTCTGGGGCCGTGGAAATTTGAAGCGGCCGATATCCGGGCCGCGGCGAACTTCAGGGATGTAGCGCAGGATATGGGAGTTAAACATATTATATATCTGGGCGGCCTGGGCGATTGCCATACAAGCCTGTCACGCCATCTGAGATGCCGGATGGAAGTGGCTGAAGAACTCAGAGTCGGTGAAGTCCCGGTTACGATACTGCGGTCGGCCGTTATTATCGGTTCCGGCAGCGCTTCATACGAGATCATCCACAATCTGGTTAAAAAATTTCCGTTTCTTCTGATACCTCCATGGGCTAAAAACAGATGCCAGTCAATAGGGGTACGGGACGTTGTTAAATATCTTGTAGGTGTTCTCGAAACGCCGGAGACGCACGCGAAATCCTTTGACATAGGCGGCAAGGATGTCCTTACGTACGAACTTATGCTGAAAATTTTCGCGGAGATTCTCAACAAGAAAATCGCCCTTATTTCGACTCCGTATCAGAACATCAGTTTTTACTCATATTTCGCCAGCCTTATGACGCCCGTGCCGGCGCAAATAACCGCCGGGTTAATGGAGGGGCTTAAAGACGAGGTGGTTTGCCGTAACAGCAAAATAAAAAAATACATTCCTTTCGAGCCGTTGACCTATAAAGAGTCGGCGCTCCGGGCGCTGACGCGCGAAGAGCAGGACAAGGTATACACCCGATGGTCGGATTCCTATCCACCCGCTTACGAGCTGGCCATTAAACTGCATGAACTCAAGGGCAAGCCGACATACACGGCTTCCTATTCGATTTTGTCGGAAAAGGACAGCTCGTCCCTTTTCAGGTCGGTCTGCGGAATCGGCGGTAAAGCCGGCTGGTTCAACAGCAACTGGATGTGGCGCGCAAGGGGCGGTCTCGACCGGATACTGCTAGGCGTCGGCTCGTCGCGTGGAAGAAAGAGCTACCCGTATCTTGAGATCAACGATGTGATTGATTTTTGGAGGGTGGAGGACATCCAGGCCGACCGAAGACTGCTGCTGCGGGCGGAGATGAAGCTGCCCGGAAAGGCGTGGCTTGATTTTAACATCAGCCCGGAAAACGGCGATCACCGCCTGAGAATAACCGCCCATTTCCATACCCACGGCATATTGGGAAAGGCGTACTGGTATACGTTTTTACCCTTCCACCATTTTATATTCACCGACCTGCTGGAACAGATCGCTAAAAAAGCGGCCCGCAAAAAAACCGTTGGGGCAGTATGACAGGCAACGCGCAAAACTGAGCCATACGCTATCGCCGCCGCCTGAAAACAATAAAAAACTCTTTGTTGCCCTTTGCGCCTTTTATTGGGGATTCCATTTCACCGACAGGGTCGAGGCCGACCGTCGCGCCGAAGCGTCTGACCTTTTCCACCACCCGTTTGTGGGTTTTCGGATCCCTCACTATTCCTCCCTTGCCGACTTCTTCGCGCCCCGCCTCGAATTGCGGTTTCACAAGAGCGGCCACAACGCCGCCCGGCGCGGTTACATTTACAACCGGCCCAAGTATCAACGTTAACGATATAAAAGAAACGTCTATCGTAACGACGTCGTATGGTCCGCCCGCGTTTTCGGGCGTAACGCCGCGCGCGTTTAAACCCTCGATCAACCTGACGCGCTGGTCGCTGCGGATTTTCCAACCTATCTGTCCCCTGCCCACGTCAATGGCCGTAACGGACTCCGCGCCGCGCTGAAGCATGCAGTCGGTAAACCCTCCGGTCGACGCGCCGACATCCAGCGCCTTTTTACCGTTTACGTTTATATGGAATTTTTCCAGCAGCGCGTCCAGCTTCACGCCGCCGCGTGATACGTATGGATGATCCGGGCCTTTCACTTCGATCTCCGCCAGAAGGTCTATCATGGCTCCGGCCTTGTCCAGCCTCGCGCCGCCAGTGAAAACCCTCCCGGCAAGGATCAGCGATTTAGCCCGTTCGCGGCTTTCCGCGATACCGCGCTCGAAAAGTATTGAATCCAGCCGTTTTTTTTTACCCACTCCGAATAAAATGTAACATACGCAGCAAATCGGGTGGTCATAAAGAAAAGCAGGTGGTACTTTAAATTGTCATGAACGTTAAAAAGAGGCTTGAGATACTCGGCGGAGTAAATCGGGTGGTCGTAAAAATAGGAAGCGGCGTAATCGGCTCGCATGGCCATGAGGAGTTGAGCCATGCAGCCGTCCGCCGGATCGTAAACGACATCTGCGATCTGGAGAGCGACGGCCGGTTCGAGGCGATAGTCGTTTCGTCGGGAGCCATCATGTCCGGCTCCAGAAGCCTCAACCTCAAAATCGCGCATATGTCCATACCGATGAAGCAGGCCGCGGCGGCAATCGGACAGGTGAGTCTCATGAATGTTTACGAACGATGCTTCCGTGAACGCGGCAGGAAAGTCGGCCAGATACTGCTGACGCACGACGATATATCCAGCCGGCGCAGGTTCCTTAACCTGCGAAACACCATCACATCGCTGCTGGAGCTTGGCGTTATGCCGATCATAAACGAAAACGATTCCGCAGCGGTCCACGAGATAAAACTGGGGGACAACGACACGCTGGCGGCGATGGTTACGGCGGTGACCAACGCCGATCTTCTGCTGGTACTGTCCGAGATCGACGGATTTTATACGGCGGACCCCGCAACGGATAAAAACGCCGATCTGATAAGCGAAATAGATCGGATAGACGACCGCACAATGGAAATCGCCGGGGACAATAGTTCGCCCACGGGCATCGGCGGGATGAAAGCCAAAGTCGTGGCGGCGCAAACCGCATCAAAGTACGGCGTGCCTACATGGATAATCGGCGGCAAGACCGAAGGCTCAATACCCGCGGCGCTTCGGCATG
>BTTC01000249.1:0-3080 GCA_036244935.1 bacterium
CGTTTTCGACGATGCCGCAATGGCCGTGCGAGCTGTACTCGTCTATGCAGACATCGGTTATGACCATAAGTTCCGGCGAGGCGGATTTCATCTCGCGTATGGCGTTTTGAACGACGCCCCTGGGTTCAAACGCGCTTGAACCTTTTTCGTCTTTGGTTTCAGGAATTCCGAAAAGGATTACCGCCGGTATTCCCAGGGAGGTTATCTCCTTCGCCTCTTTTGCAAGGTTGTCGACAGAAAAACGATACTGGCCCGGCATGGAACTTATATCCTCTTTTACGCCGGAACCGTATTTGACGAAAATCGGATATACAAGATCGTCAACTGAAAGAGCGGTTTCACGCACCATCCTCCTGATCGCATCCGACCCCCTCATGCGCCTTGCTCTGTATTCGGGAAATTTCACGATGTAATCTTACCCCGACTCGCCGGTAAAATGAAACACGACGTCCAAAAAAGCATTTTATCCAACACGATCCTATAATAAGGCTTTTAAAAAGCTAAAAAAGCTAAAAATTTCGGAAATTATTGTTAGAGTAAGGGGGTGGTAATAACATGCGCGTAGCCTGTCACCCTGATGCGGCAACCTGTCACCCTGAGTTTATCGAAGGGGCGCTTTGGTAGATGATATTGCCGTGGTTCGTCATTCGGCAGGCTCAGGATGACAGCTCACCATGACATTACTGTTTTGGTTAGGGGGGGGGCTATGTCTACGTCTAAAAAGTTATTGACCGGCGTAGCCGCCGTTTTGCTTTTACTGAGCTGCGGAATAAAGAAATCTTACGCGGTCGGTTTGGACGGAGGCGACTGGAAATTCGGCGTTAACGGATTTTTGGACCTTGAATACTCAGGGATGGATAAAGCGCCGATGATAACGCATCCCGGGGAGGTAATGACAAAAACGGATGATATGTCCAGTTTCGATCAACACATTAACCTGCTTGTGAATGCGGCAAGGGACAGGACAAGCGTAACCATAAACCTGGAAGGTCTGCACGATTATACCGGTGAAGGTCAGAATGGAATCGCCATTGAAGAGGGATACGGCGTTTATTCTTTCAGCGATACGTTAAAACTGCATGCGGGTCTTATGCTGGCGCCGTTCGGCATTTACAACGCCACCCGATACATAACGCCGCTGTTCGCCTCCGTCGTTCTGCCGCAGATGTACCAGATGCCGTCCAACTATCATCTGGAAGACATCTCAGTAAACTCCACCATAATGCCGTACAAGGCCAACCTGATGATTTCAGGTACATTTTCCACGGATAGCGCCGATTTCGATTATTATCTGTACATGTCCAACGGCGAAAACGAACTTGAATCGGCCCACGTGGGATCGGATACGAACAACGACAAGGGATACGGCGGCAGAGTAAGGGTTGCGTTTGCGGACGATTACTTGCTGGGAGCGTCTTACTGGACCGTCAACAACTCCCCCGCCGACGTGGGAAGGGAAAACCTTATCGGCCTCGACACCGAACTCAATTTTTCGGAAGAGTTAAAACTGGAAATCGAATACGTGGCCGACAACTATGGCGTGAGAAAAGAACGCCACTCGTACTACGCCCGCCTGACGCGGGAGATGTCTAATAAAATCTCCCCTTTTATCGCTTATGATTTTGCCCATGATGACTCTGACGATGTTTACAACAGGGGGCAGACCAGGTACTCCGTAGGGTTTGGGTACCGGCTTTCGAGTTTTACGACGCTTAAGGCTGGATACCACTACCACGTGTTAGGCGATAAAAATAAAGCTCCCGCGCTGCCGGATGGTTCGGATACTTTCGGAATGATCAAGGCAGCCGTAATCTTCGTATTCTGAATTTTATATGAATTCAATATATATAAAGATTTTTTTATTATCTGCGCTGATCCTGATCTCATTGGTGGTTGAGCCTGCTTTTTCGGATTACATGGTTATCGTAAATACCGAAAATCCAATAACGGAAATCAGCAAAAAAGATTTAAAAAGAATCTACATGATGAAAAAAACAGAGTGGAACAATGACGGCGTAATACAACCTGTTAATCTGAAGGAAAATAACGCCGCCCGAAAGGAATTTTCGGAAAGCGTCCTCGGAAAATCGTCAAAAAAAATGGAAGTCTATTACCTTAAAAGAGCGCTTGCTGGCATTGTTCAGCCGCCGAGATCCGTCAGGTCGGATGAAGATGTAATACGCTATATTTTTTATAATCCGGGAGCGGTCGGCTACGTTTCCAAAGCGGACAATACGGTTAAGGTTATCCGGGTTAAGTGACGTTTTTGTACATGCCGCTACAAAAACTTGTCACCCTGAGTTTATCGAAGGGCGCTCTGTATGTATGATATTGCCGTGGTTCGTCCTTCGGCAGGCTCAGGATGACACTCACCATGACAACTTGTCACCCTGAGCTTGTCGAAGGGTAACCCTATCCCTCGTAGTCCACTTTAACGGTGGATGAACAGATACGCTTGATTTTTTCCACAACCTTTACGTGTTCGGGGTGTACCTGGTAATCATGTAATTTTTCAAGCGAATCGAAGGCGGAGTCGAGGACAAGATCGTAAGACCTGTCGGAGCGCACAACGTCGAAGGCCACAACGCATTCTTTCATTAGTCCGCCGGTTTTTTCCATCAGCGCTTCAAGATCGCCGGCAAGCGACTTGGAATTGTGCTCGCCTGCCGAATCGTTCATTTTAAAAAGCACGATGTGCCGTATCATTTTTGCTCCTCCCTTTTCGCTTTTTTTGCCGCCGTTTCAATAAGCGTCATCATCAACTTAACCGCCTGCGGGAACCCCATGAACAATGAATTGGATACTATCGAATGGCCGATGTTGAGTTCTTCCAGTCTTGGTATTTCGGCGATTTGCATTACGTTTTTATAGTTCAGGCCGTGCCCGGCATGAACCGTAAGTCCGTAAGACAAAGCGGTCCTGACGTTTTTCCTGACCTGCTTCAGGGATTTAATACCTTCCATCTGGGTTTTCGTTTCGCTGTACCGTCCCGTGTTTAATTCAACGGCGGAGGCAACCGTGGATGCGGATGCTTCAATCTGCCGTTCATCCGGGTCGATGAAAAACGAAACGGTAATCCC
>BTTC01000250.1:0-3062 GCA_036244935.1 bacterium
CGAAAAGAAATTTGACTCAAACCGGCCACTAAGGGAAAATCAAAACTCCGGCGTCGCTACGCTCCGATGGGTGGCCGAATTGAAACGGAATGGGTGGCCGATTTCACCGGAATACGCAGTTGATCAGCATTGGGACGATTCCTCGGTATTTATAAATAGTTATCGAAATTATGTGCCATACGCTCATGGGTGTCAATTCGCGTTTTTTCCAGAATTTGACTCGACATCATAGAGGGTATATCATACCTACTATGACAGCGTCTCTTATGTTCCATCGAAAACAGCTGGAAGCTGATGGAGGCATTATCGAAATAAAAATTTGGCGCGTTCCGGTTTCGAAGATCAAACCGGAAGGAATCAAGTATTCGCTGGTCTATATCGTAAGTGGTAAACGACTGGCGGGCTATGACAATGCGGAAGGTAAAGGGCATCATCGCCATTACAAGGGAAAGGAAACGTCTTACATTTTTCAAAGCATAGGTAGATTATTTGCGGATTTCCAAAAAGATATCAGAAGAATCAAGAAATCCGCCATGGGAGGTAAACTATGAAAGTGAAGAAAATTACAATCGGGATTAAACCCACAAGGGAGTTCATGGCGGAGGCTGAGAAATCCATGAAGCGGATGGCCAAAGGTGAAAAAGTAGCAAGAGAGACCGGTGTTTTTTTTGAAGACCTTACCACCATGCGGAAGGTTATGACGGAAAAAAGGCTGGAGCTTGTCCGGGTAATCAAGCGAAAAAAGCCATCTTCCGTTTATGCTCTGGCCAAGCTTTTGGGCAGGGATCTGAAGAATGTTATGAAAGACCTTGAATATCTGGAAGCCGTCGGACTTGTCGATTTGCGAAAATCCAGATCGGGAAGAGGGGAAACAGTACCCTCCGTGAAATACGATAAGATCGAACTTGAAATCGCCGTGTAAAGTTTCACTCCTTGAAGGTTAGGGAGCTATGAAATCTGGTGGAATCCGACGACTCTGCGTGCGATTCTCAAACAGGCCGGAATTTCAACTGAAGAATTCATGAAGTTTTAATTGTCGCCGGTTTTTGGACACAAAAAAAGGGAGCGGTATAAGACCGCCCCCGTAGTTCCCAGTGAGAGAATTCATTCATTAAATATACGCGTTGAGTGCTTTTTGAAAAGCGTTTAGGCCGGCATTATCCGGTAGGCTGTTGAACAGTTGGACGAGGTCATCCAGCGGTATGTCGTTATACGTAACGTTTACCGCGTCAATTGAGATGGTGACGGTGTATCTATCCATCTTGTCCCTGTCCATGCCTCCGACATGCAGATCCCCGACACCGACGCGTTTAAGCTCGTCGTAAATGGCGTCGTAGATCGCATCATTGGTCTTATCAGAAACCCTGTAAAATCTTGCCAGCTTTTTTTTAAAAGTCATGACTGTTTTTCTCCTTTAAAAAGGGGGGAAAGCAAAAAGCTCTCCCCCCGTGTTTTAACTTTCGGCAACGTCGGACAGGAAATGTGAATCCTGGCCGTTGTTGTTGCCTTCCATTAACTTGTTAAATTGCTTCGGGTAAACCTTTTTGAAAAGGTTCACGGAAAAGCGGACAGCTTCGCGTTCGTTCCTGCCGCGCGCGTGCGCAAATTCGTGCAGCAACGTAATGACCGACAGCTTGCCGCTCAATACGATGGTGTGGTTTGCAGGTATGTAGCACGAACTGCCGGACGATGCCGGTTCGCCGGAAACTTTTCCCAGCCTAACGTCCGGAACCGGAATGCGGTAGATTATCGAAAGAATTTCGATAAGCCTTTTAGAAGCATAAAAACGTTGCAGAATAATACGCGGATCGTTGTAACCACGAAGCCGGTTTTTCCTGATGAACCGTCTGAAGTTTTTAAGAGCGCGTACCGTGCCCTTTTTAAACTTCATTTCGTCGTCCAGAATTTCCAGCACGCTGTCCGGGTAGTTTGCCTGGTACTTCATTTGTCATCCTCCATAAAAAAGGGTTGGGTAAGTAAATATGAAAACCCCTCCGACTGCCTACGGCAGCCACCTCCCCTTACGCTTTCGCAAGGGGAGGATTGTTTTGTAATCCAAGCCTCGCCTTTGGTAGCAAAGGAAGGATTGTTTGATTGCAAGCTTACGAGTTGAAACTTGCCCATGAGGGGGAAGCAAGGAATGATCTTCATGCTTTTTGAGGGAATCCCCGTGGTGCCGCCACGGGTATTCTAAAACTAACCCTTTCCCTTTAAAAAATGTTTGTCATGCTCCCAAAGTCTTGAGGAAACGGAGCCGAGGCTGAGCTGCTTGTCTGTGCAGGCAGACCTGTCGCCTTTATCCTCGTCCATACTTTTCAGGAGGTCGTCTTCATCGAAACCGTAAGTGTAGTTTTCATCATGGCTGGCGCTATATGACCACCTTTCCTGATGACGAAGATCCCTGATCTTTTTCGAAACAAGATCACTTCGCTTACCGGCCTTGATACGATAAAGCCTGTATGGAACCGCCTCGAAGTGGGATACTTTCTTTAACATCCCCAGCGGCCCCTTGATGGACATCCACGCGTCAATGAAGATTTCTTCCGTAGAACAAAACCATTTTCCAAGATTAAGCTTGCCTGCGTCGAAGATTGTTAGAGGTCTGTCCGGCGAGCGCCAAAGGTAAACATCCCGGCTATCCTGATCGAGGTATGCAAACGCGAAATCCGCGTTGGATGAAATGTAATATGTCACCTCTTCAATAGCATCGGGAATGGTTGCTCCTTCGCGCCGCATCCTTGCGATGGCCCTGAAAACCGCTTCGCTGTCAACTGCTGGTTTTGCTACTCCGAACTCTTCGCAAAGCTCTTCGTAATTACCAACAATTCCGTTATGAACTCCGAACGCCCATTTGCCGTTTATCTTTTGACAAAACGGATGAGCGTTTCTTTTGGAGATTTCACCTGTAGTTGCGAATCGGTTGTGACCCAGCGCGGCGACAATCTTGTGCTTGAATAAAAACGTTGAGTTGCCACCAGCCACGTATGAGGCGCCATCGCCGACATCCTTCTTTACGTAACACGAACCCTTTGCGCTTTGAATAACAAGTCCGGTGCTGTGCC
>BTTC01000251.1:0-3053 GCA_036244935.1 bacterium
AAAAAATTCCCTTTGGAAAAAAAATCCGCCCCGGCCTATTACCGGCTTGGAGAAAATCATCTGAACCTGAGGGACTACCGTTTGGCCCTGAACCAATTTGAAAGAGTGACGACGCTTTTCCCGGATTCCGAATATTTCATGGATTCCCTCATAGGGGTCGGCATATGCCAGGTATACATGAAAAAGCGCCCGGACGCCGATTACACTCTTAATAAGGCGCTCGGCATGGCGCGAACGTCGGAGGATCGTTCCATACTGCTTTACCATCTGGGAGAGAACCTGTACATGAGGAGCGGTTACCTGGAAGCGGTGGAACGGTTCGTCGAATGCAGTAATACGTCGGGGGATTTCCGGGAACAGTCTGAGAGAAGAATCAGACAGATTTTGCATAACTTTTTATCCGAAAGACAGCTTCTGGCGGTTGTTGATAAATACGAATATGAATTTCCAGCCGATGCGGCCCTGGCGGAGCTTGCCCTTCTTTACAGGCGTAACTCCGATATGCTTGGTTTTGCGAGAATAATGGAAACCATGGACGAGCGTTTTCCGGGATTGACGCTTCCAGATGTCTCCGCCGCGCAATCCGAAATACCGCTGGCTACGGATATCATTACAATCGGCTGCATCCTCCCGCTTTCAGGAAAAAACGCGGCGGTTGGCGCGCAGGCATTGCAGGGCATACAACTCGCCTTTTCCATTAATAGCGATATGGCTCAGGAACGTGGAATCCGCCTTGTAATAAAAGACTCCGCCAGCGACCCTGAGGCCGCGCGGATCGCGGCTGAGGAGCTTGGAAACGACATGTCCGTAATAGGAGTTATCGGCCCGTTCAGCTCCGCAACCGCCGCCGCCGCCCTGGAGACGTCCAGCGATTACTACCTGCCGTTTCTCACCCCCGCGGAAATCGGTTCGGATCTGGCCATAGACCTCGAAACGGCATTTATTTATCAGGTAGGCGTTTCGGCTAAGAGTCAGGGACGGTTTTTTGCGGAGTTTGCCGTACAAAAACTTGGCTTTCAGCGTATCGCCGTTATTTACCAGGATGACGAATACGGCAACGCGGCGATGAACTCTTTTATTAACATGGCCGCTTTCCTTGAAGCGGATGTAACCGTGGTGGAAAAATTCAACCCCGATGCAACGGACTTCGGCAAACAGTTAAAAGGGATAGGGGGGATGGACGATTCGGAGCTTCGCACTTTGATATTCGACTTCGTAATGCAGGAACCGGAAAAGACGCCGGAGGAAATAAACGAATTGATGGCGATGATGCACGCGGACAGCCTGACGATACCTTATATAAATAAATACAGGGAACTTCCGCTTACAAAGGACAATTTTTCCATAGCGCTTAAAGTAAATTACGAGGTGATATTCATACCGGCAGACTACGAACGCGCCGCGCTTATAATGCCGGCGCTGGCTTTTTACAACATCGCGGAGGTGCAGGTTCTGGGAACGGACCGGTACGCATCTCCGGAACTTATCCGAATAGCAGGCAAACACGCCGAAAATATTATCTTCACGGGTGAGTTCCTTCCAGATTCAAAACGGGAGAATGTAGAAAATTTCGTCAACATATTTGAAAGGGCTTTTGGTAGAAAACCGGATTTGAACGCCGCCAGAGCTTACGACACCGTGGTTCTCCTGCTTTTGCAGATAGACGGCGGCGCGGATACCAAAACAAGCCTCATCGAATCCCTCAGCAGCCTTGACCGCTTCGAGGGAGTTAGCGGCGTCTTTGAAACCGGCGATGGCAGCATACTGGTAAAGACGCCGTATATGCTGACGGTGGAAAACTTGAAAATCGTTGATTACGCTTTGCCCGAAACGGTTGGCGTTGCGGTAGAATAACTTGGGTAGATTCATTTTTTCATTTTCATACTGAAAGGCGCGTCCATGGATAAAATACGATTTATTGTTCCGGCTTTAATGTTGATGGTATTGTTTCCCGTTTATGCTTTTGCATCCGCCCAAACCCCCGAACATCTAAACCTCACCGGGCATTGGGTGGGTTATGCTTCCCTGGCGATTTTTGTAATTGCATACGTGGCGGTAATGGCGGAGGAGTTCACCCACCTTAGAAAAAGTAAACCGGTAACGCTGGCTGCCGGAATCATCTGGGTCTTGATAGCCGCTGTTTACGCAAGTAACGGCTTGCCGCGCGCCGCCGAGGCAGCCGTCAGGCACAACATCCTTGAATACGCCGAGCTTTTCTTTTTTCTTCTTGTGGCGATGACATACATAAACGCCATGCAGGAAAGGCAGGTATTCGAATCGCTGAGAGCGTGGCTGGTGAAAAAGGGGTTTGGTTTTCGCAAACTTTTCTGGATCACCGGTATACTCGCATTCTTCATCTCGCCGGTTGCGGATAACCTTACGACAGCCCTTTTGATGTGCGCCGTCGTCATGGCGGTGGGAGCTGGCAATTACAAGTTCATAACCCTGGCATGTATAAATATAGTGGTTGCCGCCAACGCGGGCGGCGCCTTCAGTCCCTTCGGCGACATCACCACGTTGATGGTATGGCAAAAAGGCATAGTTGACTTTTTTACCTTCTTCAAGCTGTTTGTGCCTTCGGTGGTCAATTTCATCATACCCGCCGCGATAATGCACTTTGCCGTGCCGGATGAACAGCCGACCGCGCTGGAAGAAACGGTTAGCTTGAAGTGCGGGGCAAAGCGTATCATTTTCCTCTTCGGCGCGACTATCGCTACCGCGGTCTCTTTTCACCAGTTTCTCCATCTCCCGCCGATGATGGGAATGATGACTGGCCTTGCATACCTGAAATTTTTTGGATTCTACCTGAAAAAAACCGGGAGGATACCGCGCAACGGTAAAATTGCCGATACAGCCCCCTTTAACGTTTTCAACAATGTCGCCCGCGCGGAGTGGGATACCCTCCTTTTCTTTTACGGCGTTGTGCTGTGCGTGGGCGGGTTGGGATTTATCGGTTACCTCGCCCTGGTGTCGGAAACGATGTACGTCCAGATGGGGCCGACGTTTTCCAATGTGGTGGTCGGGATTCTTTCGGCCATAGTGGATAACATTCC
>BTTC01000252.1:0-3044 GCA_036244935.1 bacterium
TATAACTTGATAGCTTTTTTTATGAATTGCCCGGCTGCTGTCCGCTCGATACCATAGGAGCAAAATCCGCTCCTCTTCTTTACCTTCGCATTCTGCGTAAACTATGCTTGAATGTTTTGCTTGGTTTTTAAAATACAAAAAAACAACTTCACCTTTCCACCGCACCGATATACAGGCTAAAATCGTACCAAAGCATAACGAGTTGAAAATGTTTCCTATATGCTTGTAATTAAACGGTTTTTTGTGCAAAGCAATCTGTTAAAATTCTTACCGATCCACTTACAGACAGTGCATATTGCATGTCTTATGCAAATTGCAATCATTAGAAGGTGGCGACTTGCCGGGTATTTTTGTTAATGGCTCAACGTTACGCGTTTGGAAAATAATTATAATTTTCAGTGCGGGCATGAAAAGTATTGGATTTTCATTTGACCGGCCTTAGACTTGCAGTGGTGCGCAGCTCGATCTGCCCTGGGTTCGGCCCCGCAGGCGGGTTGCTGTTTACCTGTGCTTAATGAGGAACTTAATGACAAACAAAAACCTGTTTTTTGAATCCGCCGTCATAATCGGCGTCGGCCTCATAGGAGGCTCCATCGCGCGCGCGCTGAAAACCTGCAGCCTGGCGGGAAGGATCGTCGGCTGCGGCAGAAGCAGGGAAAATCTTGATACCGCGCTGGAGCTTGGCATAATCGACCAAAAAGCCCCGCCGGAGGAGGCTGTAAAAAATGCCGACATCATTTTCCTATGCACGCCTGTACTTTCGATATTGCCCATGCTGAGAAAAATCGCGCCGCGCATAAAGCCGGGCGCGCTGGTCACGGACGCCGGCTCCACAAAAAAGGAAATCGTGGAAGGCGCGCAAAAAATTGCCGGTGGTGATTTTGTTTTTATCGGATCGCATCCAATAGCCGGCACGGAAAAATCGGGTGCGGCGTCGTCGTCCGAAAATCTTTTCGACGGCCGTAAATGCATAATCACTCCGGCGCCCGATACGCCTTCAGACGCGCTGAGAAAGCTGAAAGCCTTTTGGGAGCGCGCGGGGATGGAAACCTCCGTCATGGACCCCGAAATCCACGACCGCGTTTTCGGCGCCGTGAGCCACCTTCCCCACATGGTGGTTGCCGCGCTTGTAAACGCCGTCCTTAACGAAGACAGGGGCGACGAACTTCTTGAATACGCCGCCGGAGGTTTTAAGGATTTTACCCGTATCGCATCGAGTCCGCCCGATATGTGGTCGGACATAGCCTTAAGCAACGCAGGCCCGCTGGAGGACCTTATCGGCAAGGTAAAAAACCAGCTTGACTCCATTGAAGCCGCGATACGGGCAAAGGATAAAAACCGCCTTTTGGAAATTTTTGGAAAATCCCGAAAGTTCCGGCAAAAACTTTTATGATTTTATGATAATAACGGTGGACGGTCCATCCGGTTCCGGCAAAAGCAGCACGGCCCGACTTCTGGCGAAAAAGCTGGGCGCCCTGTATCTGGATACCGGCGCCATGTACCGCGCGGTTACGTTGGCGGCTTTGGAAAAGGGCATCAACCCATCCGATGAGGAATCGCTTGAAAAACTTGCGGGCGGGATTTCCATAACTTTCGAAGACGACGGAAGCGTGCAAAAAACATTCATAAACGGCCGCGACCGCAGCCGGGACATAAGAACGCATCGCGTGAACCTTGCCGTATCGCAGGTGTCGGCATGTATCGGCGTAAGAACGGAACTGGTGGAACGTCAGCGAAGGATCGCGCGGGGGAAACCCGAACTGGTGGCGGAAGGACGCGATACGGGAAGCGTGGTGTTCCCGGACGCCGATATGAAAATCTATCTTACCGCCGATGAAAAGGAGCGGGCTACGCGGCGCTACGCGCAGGCAAACGCAAAACCGGAGGACACCGACAAAATCGCCGCAAACATTGCGGCCAGGGATACGATAGACTCTACGCGCAAAACGTCACCCCTGAAAATACCCGACGGGGCGGTGATTATCGACAACACCCGACTAAGTCTTGACGAAACACTCCAAAAGATAATAAGATTGATTGCTTGATGCAATTCCGGTTGCAAATTTAAATATCTGGAGGTTTTAAAATATAAATGTCTGAAACGAATAATTTGGCCGCAGCTCCCGTCGAGGAAAAAGAAGAAGTCTCGAACGAGGAAGAATATACAAGAGAGGAGATGGAGGCCTTTTACGGCGAAAGTCTTAAAAACTTCAAGGAAGGCGAAATCATCAAGGGCAAGGTTGTGGACGTTACGCAGGATAACGTGGTAGTAGACGTCGGTTTCAAATCGGAGGGCGTAATACCCTTGAATGAATTCCGAGGCGGCGTAAGCAGGGGCGACGAAATTGACGTATACATCGAAGAAACGGAAAACAACGACGGCGCCATTGTCCTATCCATTGAAAAAGCGGTAAAGCTTCGTAGGTGGAACGAGCTTTTCAAAAAACACGAAGCTAACGAAACGGTACGCGGCGCCATTGCGGGCCGGATCAAAGGCGGACTTTCCGTAGACGTAGGCTTACGCGCGTTCTTGCCGGGATCGCAGATAGACTTGCGGCCTCCGAAAAATCTCGACAGTTTGATGGGTAAGGAATTCGAATTCCGCATCATAAAGATGAATCGCAGACGCGGCAACATTGTACTGTCCCGCCGCGTTCTGATTGAAGAAGAGCGCAAGGTAACGAAAGACCAGATACTGGCAAGCCTTGACGAAGGAAAAACCGTGGAAGGGGGGGTTAAAAACATCACCGATTACGGCGCTTTCATAGACCTCGGCGGCGTTGACGGTCTTTTACACATCACCGACATGTCGTGGGGACGCATAAACCACCCGTCGGAAATGCTTAACGTGGGAGAGACGATAGAAGTTGTCGTGCTTAAGTTCGATAAGGAAAACGAGCGGGTATCACTGGGGTTCAAGCAGAAAACCACCGACCCGGGGGAGGCCGTTGACAATAAATTCCCGGTTGGCGGGCGCGTCCAGGGCAAGGTCGTCTCCTTTACCACGTACGGAGCCTGCGTTCAGCTGGAAACGGGCGTTGAGG
>BTTC01000253.1:0-3030 GCA_036244935.1 bacterium
AGGGGGAATGAAAGGGTACCCGCAAACATCATCCAGCACCATTTGTGTGCAGGATGCAGCAGGTAATATATCAACGATACGGGTACAACGGCGGTAACGGTGGCCTTCACGAGTTTCATCGTCATCTGCTGTCCCGTGCGGTACATTTTTGACGAATAGAGATCGAAGTAATAAAACACCCCGATGTAAGTCAGCGCAAGCACCATCGTATTGGCAAATACCACATCATATGCGGCTGCGGGTATGCTGAAACATGGAGCCAATGTCATTGCCAGAGTCGCCGCAATGTACATCAAGGCTAATTCCGAGACCCATATGAAAATCGCCCTGCCGGAAAAATATCTGTTAAATATAAAATACATAACTACCCACCCTCCTAATACGCGTATGAACCGTAATATTTGTCAAACGCAGGGTCCGTGCCGTTTAGTACGATACCAACGACGTTAGCGCCATGCAGCGAATTGATCGCCCTTGTTACAACATCCTTCGGCGTCTTTCCGGCTCTTACGACCATCAATAGTCCATCCGCAAGCCCTGATAGTATATTCATGTCGGCAAGCGGCAGTATCGGCGGAGTATCCAGAATCACGTAGTCGAACTCCGTTTTCAGCGCGTTTATCAATGAACTCATCCGCCGCGAGCCGAGCAATCCCGATGAATTCTTCACGGAACGGACTGCCGGCAGCAGGTATAAACCATCCTCGTTCAATTGCGCCATTGCCTTCAACGGTTCGACCTCGCCCTTAAGCACATCCACGAGCCCGTGTTTTTTCAGCGTATTCAGATGGTTGAAACTTATCGAAGGATTTTTCAGGTCGCATTCCACCAGAATTGTCTTTTTACCGAACTCCTTGACAGCCAGCTGCGCGAGGTTGAGCGATGTCATAGTCTTGCCCTCGCCTTTTACCGCGCTTGTTATGGCGAAGACTTTGTACGAGTTTTGCGCGCTTATCTGTTCGAGCCTCGTGTAAAGAACGCGGTACTGCTCGGCGGCGATCGGGTCGGTGTCATCCAGCACGACAAGCGGCTGCTTGAGCTTTGTATTGTTGTTTGAGTCTTCCGCCTGAGTATTCCTTTCGATTCTAAACATGTCGCCCTTAACCGCTTGTAATAAATCCTTGCCATGGTTATTGTTCTGATCCGAAGCCGCTTGATTGGTATCGTATGATTCTCTTTTAACCGGATCCCTGAGCGTCTCGTAGGCCTTGTTGATCCTTTGAAGCATGGCCTTCCTTTCCTCCGGTGAATAGAGTGAATAGGTTGCCACGTTGTCATCGCCGTATAACGAAAGCGCCTGTTTGTACGCCTCTTCTATCTCCGCCCCGGTCGCGCCGGGCGGTATATCGAAAAGCTCGTAGTAGTTTATTTCAGGTTCCCGGGTCATTGTAAGATTCCCTTTTCAGTTTTCAGCAGTCTCAGCAAGCACGCCTTAACGGAGCGAGCGGCTCCGGACTCGCCGTTATGAACGCTCAACGGTTTTCTTTGGCTAATGGAATCCGCTACGCAGTCCTCGTATGATATGTGGCCGAGGTATTTCACGTTGAGGCCGAAGTAGTCGTAACACGCTTTCTTCATAGACGGGCCGAGTTCTGCGTCCTCCGGTTTTCTTGCCTGATTTATAACTATCGAAACCCTGCCGTCGCCCATGAGATACCTGAACTTCGGCAGCTGCATCGGAGCGATCCGTTTTACTTTTGAAAAAATCTCGGCGATTGTTATGGCCCCGCTTGCTCCGCTTTTGTACAAAATCTCTTTCAGCAGTCCACCGAGCCTTGCATTTTGCGGAGAATTAACGATCTCACGCATACGGCGCGAATATAGACATTTCAGGAAACGGTAACTGTTTTCTATGGAGGTCGGTTCTGGAGTTGTTACCAATATCCCCTCATCCGCCGCAAGAAAAAGATTCAAATTAACGGAAGAAGTTCCCGGGCCGACGTCGAGGATAACGTGATCGTGCGCCACTTTTCTTAGCGCATCGTTCAGCCTTACTATTCCGTCCGCATCGACATCGGCCGCGTCGAGCGAATCTTTCGCGCCGCTGATTATATCGAGGTTCGGTATATGCGTACTGCTGATCGTGTGTTTAAAATCCCCGTTTCCCGCTGCGAGAAAACTGGAAAGCGATATTCCGCTTTCCCTTGTTTTTATGAATGTATGGAGGTTGGCCGCGCCGAAATCCGCATCCACCAGCAGCACCTTTTTGCCAAGACCGGAAAGCTGTGCGCCGAAATTGGATGTCATAAAGGTTTTGCCCACCCCTCCTTTGCCGCCGCCGATTGTCCAAACCGTCGTTTTCGTTCGCCGAACCTGCCTACGGGCGGGTGCGGCTTGACCGTTCAATGTACCTGCGCTCGCGCCGTTACGTCTCATTCTTGCCAACCAGCTCATGTTATGCCCTTTCGCTCTTGCTGCCTTTTATTACCTTGAACCGCTTTGCCGGTTTTTTCCCCGGTTTTTGGGAAAAAGTGGGGATTGACGCCAACACCGGCAAGTTATCGAAAAGCCCTTCAAAATCCTCCGGCTTTCTGAAAGCCGGGTTCAAAAACTCAAGTAGAAAAACAAGTCCCCCACCGATCCCCACGCCGGCCGCCATACCCATAAGAACAATCTTCGGTTTGTCCGGCTTGAACGGTTTTTCGGGAAGGTTGGCGGGGTCCACTACCCTGAACCTTGCGCCCTTCTGCCTTTTTTCCAGATTTTCGGCAAGCCTTGCGTTTAGTTTCTTTTCCAGAAGGCTTTGGTAATTCTGAAGCATGATGTCGTAATCCCTTCGCAGGTCCGCCATTTTCTGCTCGTTGGCGGGTGTATTTTCAACGCGCTTTTCGTACTCCTTGATCTGCTCTCTTATTGAAACCTCCCGCTCGCCGAGCGCCGAAATCCTCGACCTCGCGGCAACGAGGTCGGCGTAGACTTCGGGGTTTTGCGCCCTCAGCTCCGCCTCGCCCGGCTCTTCCGGAGTTTGTCCGGTCTCTTCACCGGAGGCCGAAAGTTGTTCTTCCAGCTCCGTTATGCGATTTTTTGCCG
>BTTC01000254.1:0-3027 GCA_036244935.1 bacterium
CGCATCAGACGGTTCACCGAGGGTGATACCGGCAGGATAGTCGCGCTGCGGGGGGATATAACGTCGCAGGCTGCGCGTTCCGCCGCCACCCACCTTTCCGCAAGGCCGCTGCCGCTGCGTCTTTGCTATACCGGAACGGTTTTTCGCGCGGCCAATACCCGCAAAGGCGAACAGTATGTTCTGCATCAAAGCGGAATGGAGATCATCGGCCACAAGGGAACGGAGGCGGATATAGAGGTGATCCTTGCCGCCGTTACCGGATTGAATGCCGTGCATCTTGAAAATTTCACCGTTTCGCTGGGACATGCCGGTTTTGTTAAATCGTTTTTGCGCGGGCTTGATCCGGCCTGCATAGACTCCGTAAAAAGCGCGCTCGGCAAAAAAGATAAAACCGGCTTGAAAAAAATGCTTAAGGAATGCGGTGTGGAAAAATCGTTGTGTGAAAAGATCATCGCATTGACCTCGCTTTACGGCGGCAGGGAAGTCTTTAACCAGGCCGATAAACTGTGCGGTAACGGCGCCGCAAGGGAAGCGCTTAAAAACCTTACCACCGTTTACGACGCCCTTGAAAAGGCGCATATTGGCGAAAAACTTTCCATAGACCTGGGGGAGACGCGCGGTTTCGGCTATTACACGGGAATGACCATGGAAATTTTTTCTGCGGCCGGGTTTATTATAGGTTCCGGCGGGAGGTACGATAACCTCGTGAAGCGTTTCGGGCCGGACATACCGGCGGTCGGGTTTGCGTTCGATATCGACAAAATGATAGAAGCGCTGCGGCGTGAAACGACTCCGCCCGCTTGGCGGGCATCGGATATTCTGCTGCTTGATTCCGACGAAAAAACAACGGCTAAACTGCGGGAGGCGGGTATGATGGTTACGACGCCGTTTGAATCGATGGACGAGCCGCAGGCCATCTCTTACGCAAAAAAGATGAATATCCCCCATGTATTGATGAAAGGCTCCAACGGGAAATACGATAATCTGAACGTCGAATCCGGTAAAAAGCAAAAGTGCACAATGACCGAATTTATTAACGGATTCTTTAAATAATGTTCAACAACGTCCCGTGGTTCGACAGGCTCACCATGACAGGGCCGGGTGTGTCGCAGTTCGATAAACTCACCGTGACATGGTTCGACCGTTCGGCAAGCTCACGGCGCGTCACCATGACAGGGAACTGTCACCCTGATCCCGTCTAAGGGTTTTGTATGTATAAGTAACTGTCACCCTGAGCTTGTCGAAGGGTTTTGTATGTATAAATAATTGTCACACTGAGTCTGTCTAATGGTTTTGGGTTGGGTATTAGGTATAAGGTATAAGGAGATACGAAAATGTCTGTAACGGTACTGATAGGTATGCAGTGGGGAGACGAGGGCAAGGGCAAAATCGTCGATCTGCTGAGCGAAAATAACGACATCATCGCGCGCTTCCAGGGCGGCGCGAACGCCGGTCATACCGTGGTGGTTAACGGTAAAAAATTCGTGATGCACCTGCTTCCTTCGGGCATCCTGCGTAAGGACAAAACGTGCATAATCGGCTCCGGCGTCGTTGTGGACCCCCAGGCCCTTTTTGCCGAGATTGAGACGCTTTCAAAAGCAGGCGTAAGCATTGGAAAAAACCTTGTCATCTCGCCGCGCGCGCATTGCATACTGCCGGTGCACAAGGCGATCGACGTGGCAAACGAAAGCAAAAAGAGTCAAAAGAAAATCGGAACAACCGGCAAGGGTATAGGCCCTGCGTATTCGGACAAGACGCAGCGTCTCGGCATCCCCATGTCCTACATGCGTGAAGATAACGGCGAAAAACTCGAATCGGCCGTTAACGCTATGATCGAACAGAAGAATTCCCTTTTGGAGCATTTCTACGGCGGCAGCGTTCTTGACGCCGAAGGCGTTCTGAAGGAGGTGAAAATATGGGCCGAAAAAATCGCCCCGCACATCGGCGATACGCGCACAATACTGCTTGACGGCATCAATGAAAAAAAGAACATACTCTGCGAAGGCGCGCAGGGAACAATGCTCGACCTGGATTACGGCACTTACCCTTTCGTAACATCGTCCAACACCATAGCGGCTGGCGCGTGCATCGGGCTGGGAATACCGCCGCGCAGCATCGATAAAATAATTGGCGTATTCAAGGCGTACGCGACGCGCGTAGGCGAAGGCCCTTTCCCGACGGAGTTAAAGGACGGCATCGGCGGCATTATCCAAAACGAGGGAAATGAATTCGGCGCAACCACCGGAAGGCCTCGGCGGTGCGGTTGGCTGGATACGGTCATCGTACGCTATTCGGCAGAGCTTAACGGCGTAGACGAAATGGTGATAACAAAACTCGACGTGCTGGATAAAATCAAGACGATAAACGTATGCGTCGCTTACAGGATTAACGGAAAGAAAACTGACCGCATAACCGATGACGTGTCCATACTCGACAGCGTAGAACCGGTATACGAAGAATTTGACGGCTGGCGGTCTACCACCGCCGGCGCAACGCGTATAGATCAACTGCCCGAAAACGCCCGGCGTTATATGGACTTCATTGAGAAAAAAGTGGGGGCCAAAATCGGGATCATCTCCACGGGACAGGACAGGAACGCAACCATCGTACTCGAAAAGCAGTAAGGGGCGGTAATAATAGAGGAATCATGAAGATCAAACGAGCAGCTTTTATTATTGTGACGCTATTTTTTGCGGCAGTGTGCGCCGTTAACGGCGACGACGGCAGAGTACTTTTGGAGGGCGATCCGAACATGCTTGCGGCCTATGCGCTTAAAAACTACATCGGCACAGACAGGACTTCGCCAGACGAGATAAGCGCCACCCCCGAAGGCGCGCGCATTGACAGAACAAATATAGGAATTGTTTTCTGGCATAATAAGGCAACCGTGGGCGAAATCAACGCACTGCTCGATTCAATTAACGGCAGCATCGTGGCTATGAATAGAAGGGCACCTCATCTCGTTGTCAGTTTTCCCGATCCCGGCAGTCTGGAGGCGCTTGACGCGTTAATTGCGCAAATTGTGGC
>BTTC01000255.1:0-3022 GCA_036244935.1 bacterium
GAACCGCCTGACTATTATCCGCCGTATACCGCTGTTTTTAACCGACTGAACCCAGAAGTCGAAAAATACGACCAGCAGTTCGGGTTCAGTGGTCATTGTGCGCCGGTATCTTTGAAAGATCGCCTGAAGCTCCTCCATCGAGCCGAATTTTTTGGAAACGTTCTCCATCGGGATCTCAAGCAGCCTCTCCAAAACAAATTCCAAAACCTGCTCCAAAAGAGCCGCTTTTGTTTTGAAGTGGTAGTGCAGGAGCGGTTTTGATACGTTTGCACCCGCCGATATCAGACCCATGCTGGCGCCGGAAATGGACCGCTCCGCAACCGTCCTGTAAGCCGCCCCGATGATGTTCGCTTTTGTCTTTTCCGTGCGCTCCTTTTTTTTCATCCAGTTAATGCGGACGTATCATCGGTAGCAGCTTTTTTATATGCCGCCTGTTTCGCTACATTCCCGCGCAAGGGTTACATGGGTTATAGGACTTGTGCTTTTTTTCCATGTGCTTTTCGCCGTGCTCCTTGTGCATACTGTGCATTTGTTTGTGGATTTTCTTATGTTCATTGATATTCGCCCGCAGACGTTTTTCCAGATCGGCCGCCTTTTTCTTAATCTTCGAACTGATGGCGGATTCCTTGACAAGCTGTACGGTCTCCAGCCACATGTCCATCCCCTCTTCCATTAATTTCATCATACGCATCTTCAATTTTTTCTTTTCCATATGTTTTTTCATGTATTCCATTTTTTCGCAGGGGTTTTTCATATGCTTGTCACTGCCCGCATATGCCTGCGTAACCGGCATAAGGGATATAAACAAAAAAGATATTCCAATAATCATACTTACGATGCGCATAACTCCTCCAGTTGAAAATTATTTAATAGCGGTAAACTTACCATTTTTAAAAACCATGGAAGGAGCGGCTTCAATGCCCCTTCCGGACATACTTCGACGCAACAGTAATACCTAAAAAAATTATTATAGCTGAATTTCAGCCTCCCGCCAACCACCTTGCGGTGGGGCCAGTTTGCTGGCGCAAATGCTGACTGTTTTGTAGGGGCGCCGCTCGCTGCGCCCTCGCCTGTAGAGACGTTGCGCCGCAACGTCTCTACAAACGTGCGATCAAATGCGGGCAAGGCAAGCCTTGCCCCTACAAAAAATCGCAGGCACGCTAGCGGGAGTGGAATCCTTTAGTGGCACAGGCGTCTCGCCTGTATTGGTACTACAGGCGCCCTCGCCTGTAGAATGAACAGCCCCGCCGTGGCGGGGCTGTTCTACCAGTGGGGAAAACACAGACTAAAGTCTGTGCCACCGGACAGGTTCCCGCCAAGGCGGAAAACGAGGCTTCCGAAATAGTTAATGCCGGGTTTCTGCGACCGGAGCATCCGGTGCGAGCGAAGCGAATGATGAACGTCAACTATTTTTCCCGTCTGGCGACAATTATTTTTCCCGTTTCAATTTGTTAAAAAATGACACATAAATCAGTTTTCTATTTCTCGCCTCCTTTCCTTGGTTCCTTTTTCTTTTTAGCCTGTTCCGCCCTGTAGCTTGGCGCGTTGAGTTCCATGATTACGCTGTGGTGGACGAGCCGGTCTATTGCCGCAGCGGTCGTCATCGGGTCCTTAAAGATTTTCTCCCACTTTGAGAACGGCAGGTTGCTTGTTATAAGAAGGCTTCCACGTTCGTACCGCTCCGCCAGAAGGGTAAATAGAACTTCCATCTCCTCCCTGTCCTGTTGTACGTAGCCGATATCGTCGATTATCAGGGCATCGAACTTCGACAGCTGTTTTATGAGTTTTTCCAGCTTTAGATCGCGTTTGGCCATAAGGAGCGACTGAACCAGAAGACTGCATTTCATGAAGTAGGCCCTTTTGCCTTTTTTCCGTAAAAGCTCCTGGCTTATGGCGCACAGCAAATGAGTTTTTCCGCTGCCTGGGTTGCCAAACGCCAGGACATTCTCGTTTTTATCGAGAAACGACCCCTCAAGAAGCGTCTTGACCTGGTGAACGACCTTTTGCGGAAGCCTTTTCAACTCGAACGATTCCATGTTCTTTTCGAGCGGCAGCCGGGATTGACGAAGCAGCCTTTCTACACGTTTTTGACGGCGGACTTCACACTCCTTCTCGCACAGTTCCAGGAGAAACTTCTTGTAACTCAAGCCCTCCTGCCTGGCCTTTTTTGAGAAACTTTCGTAAAGATCTCTGACCGTTGGCAGGTGCAGCTCTTTAAGATGGTGGTTCAAGGCCGCGTCCATGCCGCTCATACCAACACCTCCATGTTTTCGATAAGCTCATCGTAAAGGGCCAGGTTGACATCATCCACCATGATCTCGGTGACAGGGACAACCGGCTCTTCGGATTGCAGGACGGATTCAACCGCATCCAGGCTTATCGGCTTTTCCTCGTATATCAACTTCCGCAAAGCCTCGTCCACTCCGCTTTCCGATTCCTTCGATGCCAGGTAGAGGATTTTAAGGTATTCGCTGTTGGCGCGGGACGAGCCGTTCGCTTTCAGGTGGTCATACGCCATACGGAAACGGCTGGTTGGAAAGAGGTCCTCCCGATACCGGTAGTTTTCAAAAGCTCCGGGCTTGCGCACAAGCCAGTCGATTATATGACGGTACTGGATGGAATGTTTCGATTTGCCTCTTACTCTGGGAATGGTTTCAACAAGTTTCTGGGCGTACCAAACCTCAATCCGCTCCGCGTAAAGCCTTGCTTCCACCCGCTCACCAATAAGGCGGCTATGGACGGAATAAACGTTGCCTTGAACATGAATCGTACTGGATGAACCGACGCGGACCGTAAGCCTTTTGCAGTCATTCAGCTTCATGGCGGGAAGCTGTCTTAATACCTTCAGCTCTTCCTGGAAACGCGCATCTCTATTGGAATTGAGTTGTTTGAATAACCGGCGTAAAAAGATGTCGTATTCCTTTACGCTTGCAAAATCGCGCCCCCCTCTCAGCATCAAGGCCTGATTCAGCGCTTCTTTAAAACGCCTGTGCGACTGCTCGATATCGCCGTTCTCGTTACC
>BTTC01000256.1:0-3005 GCA_036244935.1 bacterium
CGAATAAAAAATATCTTTCAGGGGAATGGCGTTCCCCGCTGCAAAACAGCTCTGGCAATTTATCGAATGTTTGATATTTACAATGCCTTCATTTATTTCACCCCAGAAGGCCGTTTCCCTTCCCATCAAATCCGATACCACCCCAAGCGCCGCATCAAGCATCGCTTTCGGATCCGCATAGTTTTGCAAAGAGCAGCGATGAACCTCCTTGAGCGCGTTTTCCTTGCGCTTTTTTTCGGATGTCGCTTTTAATATACGATCAATTTTCAATTTCAAGATGTCGAAATCGAACGGCTTGACAAGAAAATCGGCAACGCCTCTTTTCATGGATTCCACGGCAAGGTGAGTCGAATCCAGCGATGTCCCTATGATTACCGGAGGAGGTGAAGAAATCACATTTTTCATTTCTTCAAAAGTTTCAAGGCCGTCCATGCCCGGCATTATCTGGTCGAGCAGGACAAAGTCGATGTCCGTATTTTGCAGAAGAGCGATGGCGTTATCGCCGCAATCGGCCATATATACATTATAACCGGATTGTTCTAAATATCTTTTTACCAGTCTGCGTATGGTTATATCGTCATCCACCACAAGGATATTGGGCATCTTTTATTACTCCTGCGGTCCGATCGCCCGACGCGCGCGACCATCAGACAAAATGCTTATTGGTTAATTCGGACAAGCATACGGAATGCCGGGCCGGTTTTTAACACCCGGGCAACTCTGACTTATATTATTTCTTTTTTTTGACAGGTATGTCAATCTCAAAACTTATCTTGCCCGCCACCGGTTTTTAAACTTCCAGAATAAATACGGGGAAATAGGAATCCCCGCAGCGAGACCGCCGGGAATTATCAGGATTAAAAAAATGTTTGAAAATCCACCTGCGGGTTGTATTATAGGCACTAACCAGTTTTTTGTTCTTTTTGCCGGTGAGGTTTTAGCGTCTTTGGCACGGCACAGCGTGCGTGTGTATGTGTGTGTACAAAACCTTCCATGCACGGCATGTCGCCACCGGATAGTGTCGATGATCGCTGGAGCCTTGATAACCGGATTTTTGCGGCGATAAGATATGAAAAGCAAGCCGACTGCAAGGAGGTGACCCCTCTTGGATAGTTAATAAGTAGTAAACCGCGGTTCCTGCACGGCATCGGGAAAATCAAGGAGAAAGCGCTCTATATAGAGGAGCTTGAGACATTCAATCAGTTTAAACAGTAAGAGGAAGTAATAATCATGCTTGCAAGAATGAGTCTTTTAAATAAAATCGTAATGTCGCTGGCAGTTGCTCTTGTTATCTCTACGGTAATCCTTTCGTTCATCTTCATAAAAAACTACAGGGAAAGCGCCATGAATGAAATGCTTTTCAAGGCCAGAGCCATAGGCCAGATGGCGGAAAACGCGCGCAATAACGGCGGCGCACTGCTGGATGCGAAAGCCTATAAGCTGGATAAACTGCTGACGCAGGCCGGGGAGCGCATAACAGGCCTTACGGTCGGCTCCGAGCAGTACTTCACGGCGCTGCGCAGCACGACGTACTATAAAACAATACCGGTTGTACAGGCTTTCAACGCGGCGTTGTACGGTGCGGAAAAAAACCACTTCAAGTTCAAGCCTACCCGCTTCAACGCCCGCAACCCTGAATACAACCCCATTACCGTAAAGGAAAAGGAACTGCTGAGGAAACTTCAGGACGTCTCCACAGACGAGGTGGACGGCGTAGACAAGGTAACTAACGAGTTTCGGTACTTCAGGTCGGTCAAACTCAGCAAGGATTGCCTTGTCTGCCACGGCGGCCCGAACGACGACCCTACCCGCCTCAACACCACGACGGACCCAATAGGCTTCCCCAAGGATAACAAACGGGTGGGCGATAAGCACGGCGCATTCCAGGTGATAATGAACTTGCTGCCCGTCGACGCGCAGGTGCGCTCCATAACCATGACGGTGGCGATGACGGCGGTAATAATCATACTGGGATCGTCCGTCGCGGTGGTTTTCCTCATACGTCAAAGCGTCGTGGGACCGATACAATCCGTGTCAAATGAAATGACGGAAGGCTCCGACCAGGTGTCAAACGCCGCCGGACAGGTGTCAAGCGCCAGCCAGACACTCGCGCAAGGCTCCAGCGAACAGGCTGCGTCGCTGGAAAAAACCTCTTCGTCGCTGGGAGACATCGCCAATATGACGCGGCAAAACGCCGACAATGCAACCACCGCAAACACGCTCATGACCGAAAGCAAATCCAAGGTGGAATCAGGCGTGAAGGCCATGCAGGAGATGGTAACGTCGATGGATTCCATAAAGAACTCTTCCAGCGAGATGAGCAAGATCATCAAGGTAATAGAGGAGATCGCCTTCCAGACGAACCTGTTGGCGCTGAACGCAGCCGTTGAGGCCGCAAGGGCGGGCGACGCGGGCAAAGGGTTCGCCGTTGTCGCCGAAGAGGTGCGTAACCTCGCACAGCGCTCCGCCACGGCCGCCAAGGATACCGCCGCGCTGATAGAAGGCGCGGTTACAAAATCCGATCAGGGTTCGGAAATCGTAGGAAGAGCCTCGAACGAACTGAACGCGATAGCGGAGAGTGTCAACAAGGTGGGCGACCTGGTAGGCGAAATATCCGCAGCCAGCAACGAACAGGCGCAGGGCGTTGAGAATGTGAATCAGGCGATAAGCCAGATGGATGCCGTAACCCAGCAAAACGCATCCGTTGCCGAGCAGTCGGCCTCCGCCGCCGAACAGCTTTCCGCGCAAGCCGAAAATCTTCAGGCAACCATCCGCAACCTCAACAGCATCATAAGCGGAAACAGCGGTCTGGGCGGTGGCGGGAACGGCGGAGGCCGACTGCTCGGCAACGGCGGTAGGGAAAACGGCAAAAATGTTAAAAACATCCAGGCTGAAGATGTGATACCGCTTGAAGACGACAAGTTCTGAGAACTGACAAACAACAGGCGCTTCGGTATGCAGGGGGATGGCCCGTCGGTTATCCTCCTGCATAAATTTGGTTTATT
>BTTC01000257.1:0-2997 GCA_036244935.1 bacterium
GGCATCCTGCCGCTGAAGCCGTTTGAAACCGGAACGGTTGCGGCCTCTTCTTAGTCAATGAACCAGCAGTTATTTTCAAACGCACCGCCTGAACAAAAGATATACTCCGTTTCCGAGATAACGTCCCTTATCAAAAGTAATCTGGAAAACGCCTTCCCGTCTATTTGGATAGAGGGTGAACTGAGCAGGGTTACGGATCATACATCGGGCCACATGTACCTGACGCTTAAGGAAAACAAGGACGTGCTGGACGCAACAATGTGGCGCTCGGCTCGCGTCCGCCTGAAGTTCACGCCGGAGGTCGGCATGCAGGTGATCGTAAAGGGGCGCGTATCGGTGTACGGCCCGCACGGTAAATATTCGGTAATCGCCGACGCCATCGAACCGGCGGGCATCGGCGCGCTTCAGATAAAGTTCGAGCAGTTAAAAAAGAAGCTCGCGGCAAAAGGCTACTTCGCGCACGAGCGTAAAAAACCGATCCCGGAATATCCCCGAATAATCGGCGTGGTCACGTCGCAGGTCGGCGCGGCGTTCCGCGACATCGCAAGGATTCTTAAAAGGCGCGACCCGGGCGTTAAGATAATAATCGCTCCGGTGATGGTGGAAGGCGAACCGGCCATCGAACAGATCGCCCGCGCGGTGGACGACTTCAATCGCTACGGCAAAATAGACGTGATGATAGTTGGCCGCGGCGGTGGATCGCCCGAAAGTCTGTGGGCATTCAACGAGGAGCCGGTGGCCGACGCCATTTATCGTTCAAAAATACCGGTTATAAGCGCGGTCGGGCATGAGATCGATTTCACGATAGCCGATTTTGCCGCCGACCTGCGCGCATCCACGCCCAGCGCGGCGGCGGAGCTGGCCGTAAAAAACCGATCGGATACGTCTAAAAGCGTGGAATCGCTTTACGCAAGAATTGTCTCGGTTATAACCGGGATTCTACGGGATCAGCGTAACGTCGTAAGCGACCTTATCAAGCGGCCCGTCTTCGCCGACCCGACGCGCTTCATGGAACAAAGCCGCCGCCGTGTGGATGAAAATTTTGCGCGTATGGAGAACCTTGTAAAACGCAACCGCGTCGAAATTTTATACAGGCTGCGGTCGCTTTTAAAGCATCTGCGCGTTTTGAAACCCACGAATCTGATAATGCAAAAAAAGTGGGACGTGGAAAATCACAGGAAACTTCTTTTAGTGGGATTTATGGCCGTGTTGAACGAAAAACGCCGCAGGCTGGCAACGGCGGGTGGAAAGCTGGACGCGCTATCGCCCCTGAAGGTTCTGGAGCGGGGCTATTCCATAGTGCAAAAACCGGACGGCGCGGTTATCACCGATGACTCCCAGATCAAGGTGGGAGAGGTTGTGAAAGTCACGCTCCGAAAAGGCGGCCTCACCACCCGCGTCGAGGGGAAAAATTTAAACGAACAACGACGTTAACCTGCAAAAAATCCGGCTTAAAAAAAATTCAGCCCATCTTTTTGAAACCCTTATCGTAAACCGCTATAATCCCTGCATGGGTAAGGACAACATAAAGTTTGAAAAGGCGCTTGAAAGGTTGGAAGAGATTGTATCCACTCTGGAGTCCGGCGATCTGGAACTGGAAAAATCCCTCAAGATGTTCGAGGAAGGCATAAATATGACGAAAATCTGCCGGGCGCACCTGAACGAGGCGGAAAAGAAAATAGAAAAGCTGGTAAAAGATCAGGAAGGAAAATTTTCTATGGAACCGCTTGAGCAAAAGCATGAAGAGGACGCAAATCAGGATGAACTCCCATTTTGAAGAGATCCGCCGTCAGGTAGACGAGGAACTCAACAGGATTTTCAGTTCCCGTCGCGAAATTCCGCAAAACCTTCGTGAATCAATGAGCTATTCGATATTCGCGGGCGGCAAACGGTTGCGCCCCACTCTTGTCGTGGCGGCGGCGGAAGCGGTTGGCGGCAACCGGAAGGCGGCAATGCCGACTGCGGCGGCCTTCGAAATCATACATACGTACACTCTCATACATGACGATCTGCCCATCATGGATAACGACGACCTGAGACGCGGGCTTCCAACAAACCACAGGAAGTTCGGTGAGGCCGCGGCCCTGCTCGCGGGTGACGCGCTGCTTACGCTTGCGTTTGAAATTCTGGCCGAGCCGATTCAGGCGGAAGCGTCTGTAAACCCCACCGTCCAAGTGGAAATAATACGGACTGTGGCGGCGGCGGTCGGCGCTCTGGGCACCGTAGGCGGACAGGCGCTGGATGTGGAATACGAAGGGCGTAACGGTGATCTGGGCGCATTGGAAAAAATTCACAGTCTTAAAACAGGCGCAATGATAGCTGCCGCCGTGGGGTGCGGCGGGCTTTTAGGCGGCGCGTCGTCCGGGCCGGAGCGGGCGGCTCTGGCGATATACGGCAAAAAAGTAGGGCTGGCATTTCAGATAATAGATGATATTCTTGACGTTACGGGGGAGGCCGAGAAACTGGGCAAAAATATCGGCGTGGATGTGGAGAAAAAGAAAATGACATACCCCGCCGTGGCAGGACTTGAGAAGTCGCGGAAGATGGGCGAAGAACTTGTCGAACAGGCTGCAGCCGCCCTCCATCCGCTTAAGGGAAACAGCGAGCCGCTGAAAGAATTAGCCCGCTTCATAAGTAAGAGGACGCACTAGCCTATGGGTCGCTTGAAAGGTATAAAAAGTCCGGCGGATATAAAATCGCTTTCCGTCGAAGAGCTTGACGAGCTTGCCGCTGAAATCCGGCAGAAGATAATAGAGATCGTATCGACGAACGGCGGACACCTCTCGCCGAACCTCGGCGTTGTGGAGCTTACGCTGGCGCTTCACCAGGTTTTCGATTTTTCCACCGACAAGATAGTGTGGGATGTGGGTCATCAGTGTTACACCCACAAACTTATCACCGGCCGCTACTCCCGGTTCGCTACGCTTAGAAAGGAAAACGGGATTTCCGGTTTCCCTCGGCGCGAGGAAATCGAATACGACTCTTTCCATCCCGGCC
>BTTC01000258.1:0-2993 GCA_036244935.1 bacterium
CATTATCGTAACCGTCACGGCTGTAAGTCTGCCGGGGTCGGATCAAAGCGACGCCATAACGCTTTCAAACCTCACCGAAAACCTGTTCGATTCCGTAGGCTCCACGGAGGCAGCCGGCGGCGACACCGAGTACCGGGCGCTGATACTGCGAAACGATTCCGCTTTCACGATGAGCAACGCCAAGGTCTGGATAGAGTCCAACACGCCGTTTTCGGATGATTCGGTGGAGATAGGACTGGAAGCGGCCGACGGCAGCGGTGAGATTCAGACCGTCGCCGACGAAGACACCGCACCCGCCGGAGTTACGTTCTATGCGGCGGCGGGTGAATCGAACGCGCTTTCCATCGGGACGCTCAGCGCCGGAGACAATTACGGGGTTTGGGTAAAACGCTCGGTATCGGCAACGTCGAACCGATACGCCGACAACAACTTCTCTCTCACATTCAAGGCGGACACCGCCTGACCTGCTTTAGAAACAGGCAGCGATTATGCTTACGCATCGGAAAATTTTTTGGGTGATTTTATAAACAGGAGGTTTAAAAAGTGGGGTATTCCAGCGATCTTTGCACGGGCGGCACGGCGACCGCCTCTTCCGAACAGAGCACAAGGGAAGCGTCAAAAGGCTTTGATGACGATACCGGCTCGAGGTGGCAGTCCAACGCCCCGGCAGCGCAATGGATAAAGTATCAGTTCGCGCAGGCCGAGCCGATAAGCAAAGTTAGAATCAACCCGTACATGTACGCCGGAAACGCATCGATAAGAAACTTCACCATAGATGGTTCCAATAACGACGCGGACTGGACTACGCTTTATACGGGTGAGCATCCTGATGAATCAGGCTGGCGCGATTTCACGTTTTCAAACTCCACGGCCTATCTTTATATCAAGATCAACATCACGACTACATGGAACGCGAACCCCGCCCTGTTTGAAGTGGAGATGATGGAGGTAGTCTCTCAAAAAACTGTTACGGGCCGGTACGCAATCCTTAAGCCGTCTGTCAAACCGCTATCGGCGATGTATGCAGTCACACAAACCGCGCAGAAAACCATGAAAGGCATCTACCAGAATACGCAGGCCGCCGCCAGGCCGATAACCGCTTTTTATCACGTCCGCCCACCGGTAGTGGAAATCTACGACGTAACGGACGGCGCCGTAATCGACCTCCTGTCTATGGGACTTATGAAATCCGGCGAAATTTCCGCGGAGTTCATTTTGCACCTGTGGAACGGCAAGGGCGGCAGCGACCCCGCCTTGCAGATGAAAGACGTCTATATCACCGCATCACTTGCGGACGGCTCTTACAGCGGCGGCGCCGACGCGGATGGAAACGAATTCATAACCGAAAAGTGGCTTGAGGTTAAAAGCAGCGGCGTGACCGGCAGTAACATAGTGGACGACGCGCAAGCGTCCTTCACGCCGGTTGGAGGAGAGCCGTCAACCGGCGGCCTTGCAATCGGACCGATCCCATCGGACGCGGCGCGGCATCTTCACTGCCGCGTAAACCTTCCGGCGCAACCGTCAACCCTTTATAAATGCCGACCGCGTATCGTCGTCAATTGCAATCCCATGCCCTGGCCGGGCTTCGGAGATCTTTTCGGATATTACTTCGGGCTTTAACACATAGCCGCCGCCGTGCCGTGCTTCGACCGTTCGATAAACTCACGGTGACAATTTGTCATGGTGAACCCTTCGAACCATGTCATCCTTAGCCTGTCGAAAGGTTTTGTATGTACAACTAACTGTCATCCTGAGCCTGTCGAGGGGTTTTGCATGTATAAATAACTGTCACCCTGAGTTTATCGGAGGGTCGAACGGCGTTACGTTCTGTAGTCCGCATTGATCGCAACATAATCGCGGCCTATGTCGCAAAATAGGTATGATGCTGAGGCTTTACCGCGATTCAATACGAGCTTTATTTTTACGTTTTTCTTTTTCATTTCCACGGCGAGTTTTTTTTCTACGCCTTCTACGGGAGTTCCTTTGCGAAAGGCGGCGTATCTGCCGAAATAGAGATTCATTTTCGACGGGTCTACCGGCATGCCGCACGAGCTCGCCGCGCTGACTATGCGTCCCCAGTTAGGGTCGCCGCCGTGAAGCGCGGTTTTTACCAGCAGCGATCCCGCAACCGCGCGGGCGACCGTTCGAGCTTCTTTACAGCTATTAGCCTTTTCGACCGTAATACGGGCGATGCGCGTTGCGCCTTCGCCGTCCATAACGATTTGCCTGGCGAGGGAGGCGCATACATCCATAAGCGCGGCGTTGAATTTCCTCCACGCGACGGTACCTTTTTTAATCGGCGCGTTTCCAGCCGCACCGTTTGCAAGCAGGAAAACCGTATCGTTAGTGCTTGTGTCTCCATCGACTGTTATGGAGTTGAAGGATTTATCTACTGCGGCTTTCAGCGCCAATTTCAGCTGCGGTTTCGAGATGTCCGCATCGGTAAGTATGAATGCCAGCATCGTAGCCATATCGGGATGTATCATGCCCGCGCCCTTCGCGCATCCGTAAATAGAAATTTTCTTTCCACCGATTGATACCGATTTCGACGCGGACTTCGGGACTCTGTCGGTTGTCATGATGGCGTTGCGGAATCCATCCGGGTTTTCGGTCAATCCCGCAGCGAGCTTTGGTATCGCCCGGATCATTTTTTTCATAGGGAGGTACGCGCTTATTCCTCCGGTTGAGGCTATCAATACCTCTTTTTCTTTACAGCCGAGCTGGTTCGCCAGATGTTTGGCTGTTACGGCGGCATCCATTTCGCCGCGTTTTCCCGTGGCCGCGTTAGCGCAGCCGCTGTTGCAGATGATCGCGCGGTGGCGTTTTGACGCGATGTTTTTCATGCTCAAAAGTACCGGCGCGGCTTTTAACAGGTTATTGGTAAAAACCGCTACGGCATGGGCGGGAGGATCGCTGACTATCAGGCCGATATCCTTTTTACGGATTTTTTTAATACCAGCGCACCAAGACGCGAACCTGAATCCCTGCGGCAT
>BTTC01000259.1:0-2990 GCA_036244935.1 bacterium
TACTCCTTCCAGGGCATGGAAGAGGAAGGTCTGAAACTTTTAGATACGGCCAGACGGGAGACGGGTCTGCCGATAGTGACCGAGGTGATGAACCCCCGCGACGTGGACCTTTTATACCGCTATACCGACATCATTCAGGTCGGTACCCGCAACATGCAGAATTTTCCACTTTTAAAGATACTGGGAACGCTTGATAAGCCGATTCTTTTAAAACGCGGACTCAGCAGTACCATCACGGAGTGGCTGATGTCCGCCGAGTACATACTTGCGGGCGGCAACAGCAGGGTCATACTTTGCGAACGCGGAATACGCACCTTCGAGACCGCGACGCGCAACACTTTAGATATAAGCTGCGTGCCGGTTCTACGTGAACTGACGCACCTTCCGGTTATCGTCGACCCCTCGCACGGGACGGGATACTGGCAGTACGTGAATTCCATGTCAAAAGCATCGGTAGCGGCCGGAGCGGACGGGCTGATGATAGAAGTACACAACAGGCCGGAGCTGGCTTTTTCGGACGGGGCGCAATCGCTCAAACCCGAAAAGTTCAACATGCTCATCAAGGAGTTAAAAGCCGTGGCGGAGGCCGTGGGAAGAAAGGTCTAAAACCCGTCACCCGCCCCGGACCGGCGTACTGTGAAAAAAGTCGAGGAAATTTTCGGGCCCGGCGGCGCGCTGTCGCGTAACATCGGCGATTACGAATGCCGGCCGGAACAGATAGAGATGGCCCGCGCCGTGACCGGCGTTATCGGTTCCGGCGGAAAACTGGTGGTTGAAGCGGGAACCGGAACGGGAAAAACTCTCGCTTACCTCGTACCTGCAGTTCTTTCGGGTCTCAGGGTGGTAATCTCCACCGGTACGCGGAACCTGCAGGAGCAGGTATTTCTGCGCGACATCCCCTTTTTGCAAAAACGTCTTGGAATGGATTTTACGGCAGTGATGCTTAAAGGGCGCTCCAATTACCTATGTCCGCTGCGGCTTGAGCTGTTTACTCAAGCGCCGCTTTTCAAAAAGGAATCGGACGGAGACTGGTGGATCAAAATCCATGAATGGGCGCGAAAAACCAGAACGGGCGACCGCTCGGAACTTCTGGACATGCCCGAAAACGGTTCGATATGGCCGCAGATATGCTCCAATCCGGATTATTGCGCCGCGCAGAAATGCCCGAAATCCACCGGATGCTTCATAAGCAATCTACGCAAAGAGGCGGAGCAATCCCGGATTATAGTGGTAAACCATCACCTGTTTTTCGCCGATCTTGCCATACGCGAAAAAAATTTTTCCGGCGTGCTGCCGTCTTATGATGCGGTGGTATTCGACGAGGCGCACCAGGTGCATGAGACGGCTTCCCGTTTTTTCGGATTTTCTATCAGCAACTACGGCATGGAAGAGCTTTCGAGAGATACGTTAAGAGAAACCGGTGAGCTTGACATAAAGGACAAAAAGGATTTTTTGCGCGATCTCGATCACTTCCAGACAAGAACCATTAACTTTTTTCATTCGTTCCGATCCATGTCCGACCGCAGATTCGCCCTTTCGACCAAAAAGCCGGAAAAGGAGGCATCGGAGCTGCTGCTTTCATCGCTTGCGCTGCTGGCAGAAAGGATCGGCTCCATCAGTGGGCTGCCGGACAGGGCGAGGGCTCTTGCGCACCGTTACTCCATTACTCACTCCGAACTTTCACGCATAATCGCGGCTGAGGAAGAGGAGTATATATTCTGGGGCGAGAGCAGGGGCAGCGGTCTGTTTCTGTACGCATCCAGCATGGACGTTGCGCCGCTTCTAAAGGCGAACCTTTACGATGAGCGCACGGTAGTTTTTACGTCGGCAACGGTTACGTCCGCAGGCGATTTTTCATATTTCTGTTCTCAGCTAGGCGTCGAAGATGCCGAAATGCTTGCCTTGCCTTCGTCGTTCGATTTCAAAAAACAGGTTACCATTTATCTTCCCCGAATGCCGGAGCCGGACAACCCCCGATTCATCGATGCCCTGGCCGACAGGTCGTTTGAGATCATCGAGATGGTGAAAGGACGGACGCTTTTTTTGTTTACCTCCTTCCGCAACATGCACGAGTTGAGGAAGAGGATGGAAGGCCGCATCAAATACCGGATCCTTATGCAGGGGGAATCGCAGCGCCACACCCTTCTGGACAAGTTCAGGGAAAACGTCGCGTCCGTCCTGCTTGCTACGTCCAGCTTCTGGGAGGGAGTGGACGTAAGGGGGGAGGCGCTGAGCTGCGTCATCATAGACCGCCTGCCGTTCGCATCTCCCGGCGATCCGATAATGGCCGCGCGGATAGAACACATACGCAAAAAAGGCGGCAATCCTTTTATGGATTACCAACTGCCGGATGCCGTGCTTTCTCTCAAGCAAGGTCTTGGGCGGTTGATACGCCACCGTAGCGACCGCGGAATAATGATGATCGCCGATCCGAGGATAAAAACAAAAAGCTACGGCAAAAATTTTATGAAATCACTTCCGGCGGCGCCGGTTGTGGACTCGCTCGATAAAATCCGCTGGTAATTTTTTTTTGCGTGTTCCCTATATAATCGTCCCTGAAAAAGTCCGGATTGAAGACAATCCTCCCCTTGCGTGAGCGTAAGGGGAGGTAGCGCATCAGCGCCGGAGGGGTTTTTATATTATAACCCTTGTTTTAAAAAGCTTTCGGACACCACCCCTGGCCCCTCCTCATAAACTGAGGAGGGGAGAACCGGCTGTTCCAAGTGTTGCTGAAACAACCGGTTTTTTGACTGCCGCTTCATTTTCCCTGCAGTTTCTACACGCCATGAAAGTCATATTACCCTTTATTTAAAGCATATTGCTTTACCATGAATACGATGCGCATACGTAATGTCTTGATATTCAGACCTGTTGGAATATCTATCGTATCTGCCAGAGCTTGAAACGCTATAAAAGGCATAATCACTTTTTCAGATACAAGGGACGACTATATAAAATTCAGCAGGCCGGGATCAACCGGGAATATGAGG
>BTTC01000260.1:0-2984 GCA_036244935.1 bacterium
TCCTTTACGTCAAGCGGAATTTCCAACCTGTTTTTCCCTTTTTTCAAACGATGCCCGGCCATTAGTCACAACAACTTATAGAATCAGCTACCCTGCAAATATGCTAACATTATACGGAATTTTTGGGGTGCGGTATTGCATGAAAGGAAGGGATTTTTGCGGCGTTTACTGATAGGCCTTTTGCCGATTGCCTTTTTGGTTCATGATGCCGTCGGGGAAAGTATTTCCATCTCCGGCGCCGTATCGAAAACACCGGTCAGCCTCATGGAAAGCGACTCTGGAAGACTTCCCGGCCCAAAAATAAACGTTGTCAGGAAAATCGGAAAAGAACGAAAAATCGGCCTGCAAACGGAAAAAAGCCAAAAAAAGCAAAAACCCGCTGGTAAGTTCAAGGTAGTGCCTCGTACTATGGTGCTGAATTTCGAAAACGCCCCCATACGCGAGGTGATAAAAAACATCTGCGAACTGCTGAATATCAATTACATCATAGAGCCGGGCGTGAAAGGTTACGTAACGATACGCACGCTCGACAAGATACCGGTTTCCAGCGCGCTCGAACTGCTGGATCAGCTTCTGGTGATAAACAACCTCACCCGCGTAAAGATCGGGGACTACTGGCGCTTTTTACCAACGCTGAAAGCGCTCAAGGAACCGCTGCCAATTTACAGGAACGTACCGGCGAACCGGTTCGCCGCGCAGGACCGCTACCAGATAAGGATACTTTCCTTCAATTACGTTTCGGCGCGGAAAGTTCTGGAAATACTGAAGCCGTTTTTGTCTGCAAACGCTTCGGCCCGCGTGCTCGGGCGTTCCAACATGGTTATGCTGGTGGAGCGCGGAACAAAGCTGCTGGAAATAGAGAACCTCGTCAAGGCGATAGACATAGATACTCTGGACACGATGCAGGTAAAGCTCTTCGAACTGAGAAACGGACTTGCGGTGGATGTAAACTCTGAACTGACCCTGATATTCGACGCGATGGGTTACATCAAGAACCAACCGGGAGAAGGGATAACATTTCTGCCGCTGGAAAGGTTTAACGCCATACTCATGATAAACCCGTTCCCGAATCTTTACGCGTCAATATCGTCGTGGGTGGAAAAGCTGGATTCCGATCCGGTGCAGACCGCCGGCGTATCTACATTCATTTACAGGGTACAAAACGGCGACGCGGCCACGCTGGCGGACATCCTGCGTCAGCTTTACGTACCTGAACGCAAGGAAACAGACCAGCGGCGCGGTATTGCCGTACAAAATATCTTGGCTGGACAGGAGAAAAAAACCGGGACCGAAAAACAGGGCAAACCGCATGGCAAGGATACCGTATCAGAGATTGCAGCCAGTCCGATGGAAGGCACGGTGCTGATAATCCCCCACAAGGAGACGAATTCGATAATAGTGCGTACCGCGAAAAAGAACTACTCAACAATTCTTGGAACGCTTGAAAAACTTGACGCCATGCCGCTTCAGGTGCTGATAGAGGTGCTTATTACCGAACTGACCCTGTCGGACGACCTTGAACTGGGATTTGAATGGGCTCTTAAAAAGGGTACCTACACACTTTCACAAAACCTGGGCGGTCTGGGGCAGGCCGGAACCGTCCGGCCTAATCTGGAAGACTCCAGCTTCAACTCTGTCGGCGAAACCGGTTTGAGCTTCTTCACGCGGCCAACGGATGACGTTATGGGGCTGATACACGCACTGGCGAGCGAATCGAGGCTGGACGTGCGCGCAAGTCCCATATTGATGACCAGCGACAACAAGGCCGCCTCCATCGACATCACAAACGAAATTCCGATACCGATAATTACCAGATCGTCCACCGGACTCGACACGGAAACCATCCAATACCGCAGCGTAGGGATCAGACTTTCGGTGACGCCGAAAATCAATGATAAAAGGTTCGTAACGCTGGAGATAGATCAGGAGATAAGCCAGATAGACGACTCCCGCGCGGATCAGTTCGAAAATGCCGTGCCGCTTTTAAGGCGCCAGGCGAAAACCACCGTGGTTATCAAGGATCGGCAAACGCTGATAATAGGGGGTATGATAAACGAACAAAGCGGCAAGGGGAAATCCGGCGTTCCCTTTCTTTCAAAAATTCCGATACTCGGCTGGCTTTTTGGAGTTAACACCAAAACAACCCGCAAAACCGAGCTTCTGATACTGATTACCCCGCACGTCGTATCGAACGATATGGAGGCGCGCGCCATCACCCAGCAATACCAGAAACAGATCAGGGAGATGCAGATGAGCGTAAAATCCGTAAAAAGTAAAAAAGGTAAAAAGGAAAAAGAAAAAACCCTGATGGAATAATGTTTGACAATAAGCCCGCAGAATGAAAGGATTGTGCCGTACTGTCAGATGCGCGGCTATAAGGGAGGAATGGCCTTTCCGCAGCAGAGAACCCTAACGGCGGCGCTGAGCTTCAAAACCATGAAGAAAACCCCGTGTTGTTTTCCGATTGGGCAACTATTTATTTGAAAGATGACCGTAATTAACTAGACCATGAACATTGCTGAACTGAAGAACAAATCGGTTGATGAGTTGACCGATATTGCCAAAGATCTCAAAATCGACGAGAGGAAAGGCCTACGCAAGCAGGATCTGATTTTCAAGATACTCGAAAACCAGAGCAGGGTAGACGGCGTAGTTTATGGCGAAGGCGTGCTGGAAATTTTGCCGGACGGATTCGGTTTTCTAAGGGCGCCAAGTTCCAGCTATCTGCCGGGGCCTGACGATATGTACGTATCACCGTCGCAGATACGCAAGTTCGACCTGCGTACCGGCGATACCGTATCGGGGGAGATCAGGCCGCCCAAGGAAGGTGAACGCTACTTTGCGCTTTTGAAGGTATCAAGCATAAATCACGAGGACCCCAATCTCGGAGAGGAAAGGCCGCTTTTCGACAACCTCACACCGCTATACCCGGACAAGCGCATCACGCTGGAAACAGAAAGCGATAATTACTCGATGCGGCTTAT
>BTTC01000261.1:0-2981 GCA_036244935.1 bacterium
CGCCACGGCGAATATCGAGCATAAAAGGAGCGGCCACATCATCGGGCCCCCTTTTTTGAAAACGACGACAATCCATAAATCAGCAAGGGAAAGGGAGTCTGCGGCGGCATACGCCGACGAAGCCGAAAAAGATACGGCAATTATGGAAAGCACTATAACCTGTATCTGCCTTATGCTCACCATAACCGTTTTCCTTTATAGCACATTTCGCGGTTTGACTGATTAAATTTTTACAACTAAACTGGAATAACAATGCGCGGTAAACATATAATATTAGCTACGGCCTTCGTTTTCATATCGTTTCCGCTTTTGGCCGACGACGCGGCTGCCGACATCATAAAGTTTTATGACGAGGACGGCACCGTGCATTTTACCGATAAGCCGATACTGAGGCCGTACGTTATGTATATAAAAACCCCCGTGGGTAAACCTGCAGCGATCAAACTCGGCTACGGACGGTTCAGAGGTGAAATCATGAATGCCTCCCTTGCTTATTCCGTGGATCGAAACCTTATACGCAGCGTTATAAAAACGGAATCTGATTTCAACCCGGTTGCCGTATCCCATGCGGGAGCCCGCGGACTCATGCAGCTGATGCCGGAGACGGCGGCTATCTACAGCGTGCAGAACGTTTACGACCCCGCCGAAAACATTGACGCCGGCACCCGCCTTCTAAGCCGCCTCCTTAAAAAGTACGACGGCAATATGGAACTCGCGCTGGCCGCTTATAACGCCGGAGAAAACGCCGTTGAAAAATATTCCGGCGTACCGCCGTATCCGGAAACCATGCATTTTGTTAAAAAGGCGATGAACCTCTACGACAGGTACGCGGGAAACGGGAGCAAGGCAGAGGAAAAAACCGTCATCTACAGGTACGTTGATGAAAACGGGACGCTTTTCATTACCGACACGCCCGGCAAACCGCTTAAGTATTAATAACTCCAATGGGACTGTGCAGCCGTACCGATAGATAATGACTAATCTGAACCTGCCGAACCGGATCACGATTTTCAGGATTTTCATTGTGCCCCTTATCATCGCTTTCCTCATCAAGCCGTCCCCGTTTTTTTGTTTTATCGCCGCCATCCTGTTCGGCATCGCCGCCGCAACCGACTGGCTGGACGGCCATATTGCCCGCACTACGGGGCAGGTAACCAGGCTCGGCAAGCTGCTTGACCCCATAGCGGACAAGATTCTCATTGTCGCGGCGCTTATACCGCTTGTGGGTCTTGCGCGGGTACCCGCGTGGCTTGCCACCGCGCTGATAGCCAGGGATCTTGCCGTCAGCGGCGTAAGGTCGATGGCGGCTGCCGAAGGCGTGGTGATACCGGCGGGCAAAATGGGAAAATATAAAACAGGTTTCGAAATTGCCGCCATCGAGTTCCTGCTGCTCAACTGGGACCTTGAGTTCGTTGAATTTCAGACGGCGGGGACAATATGCCTGCTTATAGCCATGACGCTGTCCATTATTTCCGCCGTGGATTATATCTTTATCTACTGGCGCGCGAAGAAAAGCAGCGACGTAGAAACCGGATGAAGAACTTGTCCATGCGTTCAACTCCTTATAATTCTCTCCACCCGGTTGCCGATGCCGCAGAAAATTTCATATGGAATCGTACCCGCTATTTCCGCCATCGTCCCGGCGGAGGTTTTTTCCACGGCATTTCCGCCCAGAAGCGTGACCTCGTCTCCCACCCGCGCTGCGGGAGCGCGGGAGAGGTCTACCATGAAGTTGTCCATGCAGATATTGCCCACCACGGGCAGATATTTGCCGCGCAGCGTAACGACGGCGCGGTTTGAAAGAAGACGGTTCATGCCGTCTCCGTATCCACCCATCACGACGCCGATCTTCTTGGTGCGCGGGGTCGTATAAGTGGCGTTATAACCCACGCCTTCACCGCCTGTAACGTTTTTTATAGAGATCAGCCTGCTTACAAGAGTCATTACCGGTTTAAAAGAAATGGACTTCACGCTGGACGGAGGCGCTCCGTAAAGCATTATTCCCGGCCTCACCATTTGATAATGCGACAGGGGGTAATTGATGATTGCGCCGGAGTTCGCCGCATGGGTCAGTTTAGGGTCAAGCCCGGCCTCCCGCGCCATTTTCAGTATGTTGTCAAAGCGTCTTATCTGTAAGTCCGTTTGCGGGGAATCCCTTTCCGTGGCCGATGCGAAGTGCGTCATTATCCCTTCTACGTCTATATGCCTCATTTTTTTAATTCCTGGAATGACCTCGGCGGCTTCACCGAAATTTATACCCAGACGGCTCATCCCCGTATCGAATTTCAGATGCATCGGCAATTTTTTGCCGATTTTGAGACCGTGCCGGTTTAATGCCCTTGCGATGTCCATAGAGTGAACCACCGGAGTAAGGCGGTATTTGATTGCCTCTTCCAGCTCTTCTTTGAAGATTCCGTCCAGCAGGAGTATCGGCGCGGCGATTTCAAACCTCCGCAGTTCGATTCCTTCCTCCAGCGTTCCGAGACCCAGCATAGGTACGCCGAACTTGAGGGCTTCCCGCGCTAGCGGCCCGACGGAGTGGCCGTATGCGTTGGCTTTCAGCACCGGCAAAATGGCGGCATCCGGCCCAACGATCTTACGCACCGACTTGAGGTTATGGCGGAAAGCCGAAAGGTCTATGCGCGCCTTGAGAGAAGACAATTTAAAAGCGCGCTGATGTACGGGAGGTTTCCCGATTAAAATTCTTCGTTGTTCTCGTTGAAATCTGGTGTTTCATGAGAGATGTTTTCAAAATTCATGGTCTCCTTAAGGAACGTAAGATGAATATCGCCCACTGGACCGTTGCGCTGTTTTCTTATAAGCAGTTCCGCCTTGCCCTGAGCATCCGGTTTGTCGGGAGAGTAGTACTCCTCCCTGTATACGAAGCAGACGAGGTCCGCGTCCTGCTCGATAGATCCGGATTCACGCAGGTCGGCAAGCTGCGGCTTTTTGTTTGGCCTGTCCTCCACCTTGCGGGAAAG
>BTTC01000262.1:0-2973 GCA_036244935.1 bacterium
CCCACAACCAACCCCAAGGCTGAAATCCTGATGTCGCAAATTAAAGAACTGAAAGAAAGTCTGAAGGAGCTGGAGGTGGGGGAAAAGGATGTATCAAACCGGGCGCAAAATAATATCTTGATACCGACGGCGAAGATCCCCGATTTGACCCTGAAGAATATGAGGCTGATAAGGGAAGCTAAAGTACAGGAGACCCTTTATGAGCTTCTGACCCAGCAGTACGAGGTTGCAAAAATAACGGAGGCCAAGGACAGTCCCACCGTCCAGATACTTGATACGGCCAAGACGCCGGAAAAAAAGGCGAAATCAAAAAGATTGATGACCGTGGTTTTGTCGGTTTTCATGGCATTATTATTCTCGGTCTTCCTTGTGTTTTCCATGGAGTACATGAATCGGTTGAAGGGTTATGAAGCCCACTTGAAAAAAGACGCAATCCCGTAACGCCCAAAACCCGTTCATCGTTTTCCGATTCGCGCGAAAGGAACAAAAATTGAGACTAACCGAGGAATTATTAACGGACGTGGTTACGCTTGCGGAAAAGGCGGGAAAAACCATAATGGAAATCTACTCCCGATCCGATTTCGGCGTTGAATACAAAGATGACGCATCGCCGCTTACCATCGCGGACAAGGAATCCAACAATATTATCCTGTCCGGGCTTCACGATATTGATCCGCGCATGAATGTTCTGTCGGAAGAATCCGCAGCGGTTGCATACGACGATAGAAAATCATGGGAACTGTTCTGGCTTGTAGACCCGCTGGACGGCACAAAGGAGTTCATAAAAAAGAACGGCGAATTTACGGTAAACATCGCGCTTATAGATCGGCGCAAATCGGTTCTGGGAGTGGTGCACGCGCCGGCTGCCGGCGCAACCTATTACGCCGCAAACGGATTGGGCGCACGTAAACTCGCAGGCGGCCAATCCCGGCGGATATCCGCCGCAAAGTACGCGGGATCGCCGCTAAAGATAATTGCAAGCAGGTCGCACATCGGTGGAAAACTTGAAAACTTCATAAAAAAAATTGGAAACGCGGAGCGTATCAGCATGGGCAGCTCCCTGAAACTTTGCCTGGTTGCGGATGGTTCGGCCCATCTTTACCCACGGCTTTACCCCACCATGGAATGGGATACCGCCGCCGCCCAGTGCGTTGTGGAGGCCGCCGGGGGCAGCGTGACTGATCTGGATGGTGAACCGCTGCGTTACAACAAGCAAAGCCTGCTGAATCCGCATTTCATGGTAAGCTGTGATAAAACAGTTATCTGGAAAAAATATTTGGATGATGGTTCGTAAAAGGGGGGAAGGTTGACGCTGCTCGTCACGCCGCACGGCGGCATTTTGAGGGAGTGCATGCTTGCCGCCGAGGACGCGGAAAATTTAAAACCCGCGAGCCGCGAATATCCCGCATGGAGCCTCACTACGCGCCAGTTGTGCGATATTGAACTGCTGCTTAATGGTGCGTTTTCGCCGCTGGACGGTTTCATGGGCGGGGCCGATTACGAATCCGTAGTAGAAAACTTGCGGCTATCCTCCGGCGCATTCTGGCCGATGCCCGTTACTTTGGATGTTACGAACGGTTTTGCGGAGCAAATCTCCACCGGCAGTGACGTGGCGCTGCTGGACCCGGAAGGCGTGACGATAGCGGTAATGCGCGTTTCGGACGTATGGGCGCCGGATAAAGCGAAGGAAGCGGAGTTGGTCTTCGGCACGTCTGAACATACGCATCCCGGAGTGGGCTACCTGTTAAACAAGGCAAACCCGGTTTACATCGGCGGCTCTATCCGAGGGGTGGAGATGCCGTATCATTTCGACTTCAACCATCTGCGAAGTACCCCGCGTGAGCTGAGGGAAAGATTCAAGAAGCTGGGCTGGCGGCGCATTGCGGCCTTCCAGACGCGGAATCCCATGCACTGCGTGCATCATGAGATCACCTTCCGTGCGGTAAGCCAAACCGAGGCGAACCTTCTTATCCATCCGGTTGCGGGGACCGATGACCCGCTGGATACGTCGCATTACAGCAGAATACGCGGCTATGAACGCGTTATGAAAAGGTATTCCGAACAGACGACCGCGCTTAACCTTCTGCCCATGGCAACGAGAATGGCCGGACCGCGGGAGGCGTTATGGCACGCGCTCATTAATAAAAACTACGGGTGCACGCATCTCATAATGGGCAATCGTCACGCGAACCCGCTTGATGACAAGGACCCAAATAGATATTACGGTACAAACGACACGCAAGAACTTTTTGTGAAATACCAGAATGAACTGGATATACAGGCGCTTTTTTTCCCGGAGATGGGATACGTGAAAGAACGGGCGCGGTACGTTACGGTAGGCGCAATAGATGAAAAATACGAAATCGTTAATATCTCAAGCGGTGAGTTCTACCGCCGACTCATGGAAGGAGCGGATATTCCTGAATGGTTTTCCTATCCCGAAGTGGTGGAGGAGCTGCGAAAAACGTACCCTCCCAAACACCTGCAGGGATTTACGGTTTTCTTCACTGGGCTGTCCGGGTCGGGAAAATCCACCATCGCCAAGGCGTTGATGGCCAGGCTGATGGAGCTGGGGGCAAGGTCCGTTACCCTGCTGGACGGCGACATAGTACGGAAACATTTATCCAGCGAACTTGGTTTTTCCAGGGAACACCGGGATATAAACATACTGCGCATAGGTTATGTTGCCAGTGAAATAACGAAAAACGGCGGCATAGCGATTTGCGCCCCCATTGCGCCGTATACATTGACCCGACGCAAGGCAAGGGAGATGATTTCGAAGACCGGCGGTTTTATCGAGGTATTCGTATCAACGTCCATGGAGGTTTGCGCGACCAGGGACCGTCACGGTCTTTCCGCACAGGCCAGGGCGTGGCTACTCAAGGAGTTCACGCGAATCACTGACCCCTACCCGGCTCCACACCAATCGAAGCGGACGCAACATACGCCCTGCTCCCTCTCCGATCCGCCGCC
>BTTC01000263.1:0-2960 GCA_036244935.1 bacterium
TTGCCCCCGCTTTTCACTTCAATCTCCACCGGAAAACTGGCCGCCGCCGGTGTAGGGCTTACTCTGACGGAGCGTATATTTGCGTTAAAAAATTCGCCCGGATAGGCATCTGCATGAAGCCGCACCCCGCCACCCTGGTTAAGATGTACAACCTCTTTCTCCGAAAGGTATACGGTTAGTTTAAGCGTGCCGGTATTTACAACCTTGAAAAGCGGCATTCCGGGGCTGACAAGATTTCCGATGACCGTGTTCCTGCTGACGACCTGACCGGAAATGGGACTTTTGACGCTTGTCCTTTCGAGGTTAAGCTCCGCGCGCGAAAGCGCCGTCTTTGCCAGCTCGAAATCGGTCTCGGCTGCGTCGTACTCCGCTTTCGAGGCCGCCTTTTTTTTCCAGAGGTTTTTGAGACGATTAAAGTTTTTTCGTTTTCCGCTTTCAATTGCGGCAGCCTTTCGGAGTTCAAGCTCGTAGTCGGCCCGGTCGATGAGAGCCATCGTCTCGCCTTTTCGGACGGCGTCACCTTCGCGTATGTAAAATTTTATTAGTATTCCCGGTATCGAGGAGGTGACAATCGCCTCCTGAGCGCTTTCCAATATGCCGGAATCCTTGTAGGTTTCACTGATATTCCCCGGTTCAACATGTAAAAGCGACACATTAACAGGCTCCGTTATTTTTGCGCCTTTTGCGCCGTTGTTACCCTCCACGCCGCATGAGTGAAGCGCAAAAATGGAAACGGCCGCCGGCAAAACGGCGAATATCATTATCTTAAAACGCTTTTTAAAAATAGTCATACGGATAACATTTTAAGCGGCGGCTAACGGTTTTTGTTCAGCGTAATCAGTATTCCTTCCGTACCGGGATTAACGACCCGCTCGGCGAAACCAAAAACGTCGCCCATCTCTTTGGTTATCGGATCGCCGTCACGGTCAAGGCGCGCTTCGATCCTGAGTTTTTTATTATGCGCGGGAAAATCCGCCGCCATAAGATTTTTTCCATCAAGCCGGAAGGAGATCGGGAACTTGGCGGAACCGTAGCGCGAAACTGCCACAGGAAACCCCGGTTTATCAACAGACCATGCGATGACGTAAACGATGAATCCGCCGAAATCACGTCTTTTTTGTTCATCACCCAGATAAATCTTTCCCTCGGTGATTAGCGCGTTTTCCTGCGCCTTTATTTTACTTTCCCGGTCGGACTGCCGGGAGAGGACGTCCGGTTCCGGCGTTGGTTGTTCAGTTTGGGGAGACTGCATTTTTATATGATCCGCCTCTTCAATAGGGATGAAGTGATGATCCTGGCACGAAAATGAAAAGACGGCGATAAGCGATATATAAAAAGCTTTCATGTAATGTTTACCTGCATGTACTTTTGCCGCAATTTTTCAACAAGCTGGCCGCGCATGTCAAAAAGCCTCTTTTGCCTGCGGGGTTTGCACTTTTCGAGGACATAAGCGGTTATGATGGGCATCGCGATCGTAATATCGGCGTATGCGACCACGCAGTCCGGCAGCGACTCTGGATTCAGCTTACCCCATGTTACCGCTTCCGAGGGCGTTGCGCCCGAAAGACCGCCGGTATCAGGCCGCGCATCCGTTATCTGCATGAAGTAGTCGTGCCCGTCCAGCGGGATTTCAAGTATCTCGTTAATCTGCGGTACCGTTTGCAGCAAAAAGTTTTTGGGACTGCCGCCGCCGAAAATCAGTACCGCGTTTTTCCCTTCCTGCGCCGCGTCGTACGCTATCGCCGCCGTTTCGTTTATATCGGCCATAACGTCTATGGTGAACGTCCCGTCGTACATCCCCTTGGCCGCCATGTTAAGCCCTATCGTACTGTCGCCCGGCGATGGGCAGTAAACCGGCACGCCGGCCTTATAAGCCGCCGCAAGGATTGTGGTTCCCTGAACTCCGTTTTTTTCTTCTTCCTTCGCTATGTACATGCCCAGCAGATAGTGCAGCTCGCTTGTTGAGAGTTTTTTGTGAAACAGGCTGTCGGAAAAAACCTTGTAAAGATATTTATCCGATCGGACAAGGGCGTCGAAATCCGCCAGTATGTCGTAAATCCTTATCAGCTTTTCCTCCCTGAGCTTCAAGTCGTCGACGAACGGCGAACTTTTGTAAAGCGGGATATCGAGCGCGAAGTGTATGTCGTGGTAGAGGTTGGCGCCGGTGCTTACGATGTAATCCACGAAACCGTTTTCTATTAAGGGAACGACCGCGCTTGCGCCGAGACCCGCCGGAGTAAGCGCGCCGGAAAGCGATACGCCGATGGTCACGTCTTCCTTCAACACTTTGTTTTCCATCAGGCGGCATATCTCGGCAAGCCTTGCGGAGTTAAATGCGTTGAAGTGTCCGTCTACAAGCTCTACCACAGACATGCCGACCCTGATGCGGCCGGGTTTTAATATGTTGTCCTTGAAATTACACTGTTTCATTTTCATATCACAACCCCGAAAATGGGGAATGATACCATATTATCCCGAACGGTTTCCTGCGCGGCATTTTTCGGTAGCGCACCAGTTTGAATCGACACGCACATGAAGAAAGCGGTTTGTGTAATAATCCTCCCCTTGCCGCAAGGCACAAGGGGACTACGGTCTGCCACGTCAGCATCGTCTAAAAATTTTTTTAACTAGTAGACTCCTTGCCGGCAATATACAAGGGGTTTTCTATAACGCCTTTTTTGAAAAGCTGAAAATTACGGAACCCCACCCCTTTTGTTCCCCTCCCCGAGAATTTTCGGGGAGGGGAAGTTTGCAACGGCTCACGTCCATGGGGCGGTTTCCCATTGTCACCCTGAGCGTTTCGTGGTTCGATGAACTCACCATGACAAGCGGGGTCTGTCACCCTAAGCTGGTAACCTGTCACCCTGAGCCTGTCGTGGTTCGACTGGAGTGCACCCCGTTGACTGGAGCATTACTCCGCCAGTTTTAGGGTGACCTGTCCGAGCTCCTGTTTTCTTTCT
>BTTC01000264.1:0-2956 GCA_036244935.1 bacterium
GCAATCTGCACGCGACCGTATTCCAGAGGCTCCATGAATGCCGGATCCTTTACATCCACGACGAGAGTTCTCTTATGAATGTACGCGGGTTTGCATACGTTTGAAAGCTGTTCACCGACTATCGACTCCCACTCGGAGTTGATTTTCACCACACTTGCCAACGATCCGAGTTTGACGGATTTCAACGCGCCGATAAGTGATTCTTGCAGCGGCTTCATGAAACACTTCCAATATTACGCATAAGCATTCACACACTGATTTAATCACGAAACAGGCCGCCACTCAAGGTTAAGAAATAAAAAACCGGAAATGACCGCGTCAGCCCTTAGAGTATAATCAATACACATGGGAAATGAAATCGTCATTAACGTAAGACCTTACGAAACCCGCGTGGCGCTGCTTGAAAACAAGAACATCAGCGAGATTTACATAGAACGGGCGAGTGATAGGGGACTTATCGGAAACATCTACCGTGGCAGGGTGAAAAAAATCCTGCCGGGAATGCAGGTGGCCTTTGTCGATATCGGCTTTGAAAGGTCCGGTTTTTTACACCACAGGGACGTCACCGTCCGTGACAAGGACTTCATGCCCGGATTTAATGAAACAACAGGACCCGACCAAGGCGAGGACGCCGATACGCTCTTTGGCGGGGATATCGAATCAACCATGCGGCCCAAGACGCCGGCGCCCATAGAAAACCTCCTGACAAACGGGCAGGAGATTATGGTTCAGGTGATAAAAGAGCCGATTGGCGGTAAAGGCATGAGGTTAGGCTCCTATATCACGCTGCCGGGACGATACCTTGTATTTATGCCGATGATAGACCAGATCGGAGTTTCCCGGCGCATACTGGACACCGACGAAAGGGAGAGGCTGAGGTCCATCGTGGCGGAGCTGCGGAATCCCGACAAGGGGTACATAATACGCACCGCGGCGGAGACCGTATCCCGCGAGGAGCTGAAAAAGGATATCGACTATCTCAACCGCGCGTGGGAAGGCATACTGGCGAAAAACGAACGCAGCCGGGCACCAACCGTTATATACAGCGACCTGGATATAATCCTGCGCAGTTTGCGCGACCTTAGCCAGCGGGAGTTGGGACGGGTTACCATAGATTCCCCTGAAGATTACGAACGCTGCGTGGAATTCATCAACAACTTCATTGCCGAGCCAAGACCAGGTATCGAGCTTTACAGCAGCATGGAACCGATTTTCGACTCCTTCGGTCTTGAGATGGAAATAGAGCGCGCGCTTGGGCGCAGAGTCTGGCTCAAGTCGGGCGGATTCATCGCAATAGACCAGACCGAGGCGCTTACCGCCGTAGATGTGAACACGGGCAAATTCATCGGCAAGCGCAGCCAGGAGGAGACGATACTGAAAACCAACCTCGAGGCGGTCAAAGAGATAGTCTACCAGCTTAAACTGCGTAACATAGGCGGCCTTATCATCCTGGATTTCATAGATATGGAAAAAGAGCAGAGCAAGGAGATGGTTTACAACAGTCTGGAGCAGGCGCTTACAACGGACCGGTCCAGAACCAGAATACTGCGGGTATCGGAATTCGGGCTGGTTGAAATGACGCGCAAGCGAACGCGTGAAAACCTGAGCCGGGTTTTAAACCATCCATGCCCCTATTGCGAAGGCAAGGGAGTTGTGAAGTCACCGGAAACCGTGTGCTATGAAATTTTTCGGGAAATTGAAAGGTGCGCCTTCAGAAACCCGATTGGAAAAAAAATACTACTGGAGGTCTCGCATAGGATAGCCAACGCTATTTATGAAAATGAAAACGAGTTCCTTGAAAAACTGGAAAGCGAGCGGAATTACAAAATCAGCATTAAAAGCATAAGCCGCCTTCAAGGCGACCAGTTCGAAGTCACCGTCCTTGACGCCGGGTAGCGTTAGCCGGTCGCGTGAAGATAATGGAAACAATGTTTTTCAGATAGGTTCTGTATTCTTCATCCAGCGCCAGAAAGTAGACCAGCAAAAAGAAAATCAGTGCATGGACGATCAGCGGCACGAAAAAAAGCGCCGGGGGCGCCGGCACAAGGTAAACCGCGCCAAGCGCTGCGCCAAGCGCAATTATCTTTGCAACGCTCCTCAATATAAAGAAAAAATCGGTTCCAACCGCTCTGGCGGCGGCGTGCATTATCAGTAAAAGCCACGCAAGCTGCGTTATAAACGTGGCATACGCGGCGCCCATCATGCCCCACCAGTAAACAAATAGAAAATCCAGAACCAGATTGGCCGCCGCCACCGCGGTAACTCTGCTCGCCTCGATTTCAGGCCGGTTAACCGCCTTTATCGCCACTGCACATGTAACGGCCACCGCGTTCAGCATCCATGCCGCCGCAAGCCATCTTAAAACCGGCAAGGCGGAAAGATACTCCGCTCCAACCCATATCTCAAGGATTTTACCGGAATACGCAATCATGAAAACCACTGCCGGCATCATCGCGGCGGTAACCATCTGCGCCGATATTATGAAGCTCTTACGCAGCGGTTCCAGCATGTTCCGGCCATGAAATCGTGAAGCCATCGGGAAAAGCGCGGAGATCATAACGCCAGACACTTCCGTTATTTTCACTGCAAGTATGTTCGCAACCGCGTATATCGCAACCGCCGCCGGGTTCAGCATGATTCCTATAACGTAAAGATCGCACTGATACACAACGTGCCCCCCCGCCTGACTCACCGAAGCGTAAGAGCCGTAACGGAACATACCGGGAAGCAGTTTACGATCGAAAAGCGACGGCCTGATTCGTATCTCCGGGTACATGGTTCGCAAAACGAACCACGCCGCCGCCTTCCACGCAATGCCGCCGATGGTTATCGCCGCCGCCGCCGCTTCCGCGCTGTTGGAAAACTCAAGCGCCGCCACAATCCCGCCGAGTACCGCCGTATGGAAGACAACCCTCAAGAACTTGCAAACCTCCAGCCGGTTAAGGCCCACAAAAAC
>BTTC01000265.1:0-2949 GCA_036244935.1 bacterium
AGCGGCAGCACAGGGGTGGCTATACCCATCCTTGACATGTTTACGGAAAAAAAGCTTGCGTACCTGCGTGGTTCGTTCGGTAATGATGCCGATGAATCGGTCAAGAATGCGTCACTCAGGTTTACGTGGGAGTTCGAGCTGCCGAAGTTTTATTCGTCAACCAAAATGGCCGTAAAATTGCCGGTAGCCGTGGTATCCAGCGAAAGAATGGAAGCCCTCCCGGCGGAGTTGACTTCGTTAGTAAATTCTAATGAAATAATGAGTGAATTCTTAATTTCATCGGGCGCTTTTAGATACCGAACCTTTGTTACGGTATTTGGCAGGGATTGCTGAAAAAGGCTCCAATCCCCCCAAATCTAATGCGTATAGCAATCACCCCCGCAAAATGCAAGACTTTTGAGATAAGGGGGGCGAATCTCGTCTTCGCCGCTATCGCTAACTCATTGATTATGAAGACATACCGTGAGGCGCGATTCCGGGTTTTCGGCATTAAAATTGCTGTTTACTCCACCATGGGATTCGTAGAAGTAGAGATATTCTGTTGATTTGAGGGATTGATATAAGATTAAAAGCATGAAAAATGAACTATCATTGTGCGGCGGGTTCTGGTATAGCTGCTTCGTGCCGTCCGGTTGTTTTGATGTTGCTTCCGGTGGTTTGCGGCGTGGGCCGCTAAAAAAACGTAACTTAAACTTACAATAAAGTTTCTTTAACATTATCTTTTGGGAAGTAAAGAGGAAGAGGTGAAAAAGTGGTAACAAAAGACGTGGTTGAAAAAGAGCCGGTTGCAGTCCGTCCCGACGCAGTGGCTATGGGTAGCGATTTGGGGCAAAAAGAGCTGAAAAATCGGCGAAGCGCTTACAAGATCGTAGCGTTTTTCAGTATCGTCAGCATATGGTCTTATATGGCCAGTGAATACTACATCTACCTCATAGCCTACCTGTGGTTTGGGTTTATCTACGGGATGTGCCTACAGTATGGCCGGTTCTGTTTCGCATCGGCCTTCAGGGATCTATTCGCAATCGGCGTCCCCAGAATGGTCGTAGGCATCATGATAGCCACTGTTCTTTTCAGTATCGTGGCCTCCGCTGTTACCTCTACCGGTATGAGTACGTTCCATTCGGCGCCTACGAGCGTTCATTCCGTCATAGCGGGTTTCATTTTCGGCGTCGGGATGGTGTTTGCGGGCGGCTGCGCCGGAGGATCGCTTTACAAGTCGGGGGAGGGAAACGGCAGCGCTATGCTGGTGGTTCTGTCCATTAGCGTCACGCAGGCGATATTCGCCGATATGGGTGGATGGACCAACTGGTTCGTACCGAAGTCGTGGACCGAGTCGGCGGCGGCCAAAGGACTGCCGGATGTAATTAACGTAACCGACGGCTGGGTCGATCAGTACCTTGCGGGTTACGTATGGGATCAGCCCATAACCTCTTTCGCAAAGATGATGGGGATGGAAAATGCCTCCTTCGTCGGGGCGTTTTTGGGCGACTTTCTTGTTGGGGTCGTCATACCCGCCACGTTGCTGCTCGCGGTCGTATATTTTTTCTGGATTAGAAAAAGACACATACAGGCAGTCAAAAAGAAAAAAGGCGGCAAGGCGGATTTGATGGACGAGTTGAAAGGCTTCTGGGCGATGATTACGGCAAACAGGAGAACGGCCATAGCGGGTCTGGTGCTTGGCATAGCGTGCGGGATGCATATGTTCGTAATGCAGGCGCTTCGCCTCAAGTTCGGCATCCAAAACGCGGGGGAGCTTCTTACCAGATTGGGGCATGATTACGGCATATCAATAAACGGCACGGTTTTCGATCCGGGCTACTGGTACGTTACAACCCAGGAAGCGCAATGGGTGGGCTGGGTGATGCAGAAATTTGGATCGAACAAGATGGATAACATTTATTTCGGACTGCACAACGGCATTCCGAATCCCCTTTTCAATCCCGCGGACTGGATGTCCATCGCCCTTATAGGCGGCGCGGCGGTTATGGCTCTTTTGTACAATGAATTCAAATGGAAAAAACCCACTTGGGAACTTGCGACGTGGGCGATTATTGGCGGCTTTCTCATGGGTATCGGATCGAGGCTCGCTCTTGGCTGCAACGTAGGCGCGTTTTTTGTCAGGGTGGCAAATGGCGACCCGTCTGGTTGGCTGTTCGGACTGGGCATGATAGGCGGTGCGTATATCGGAGTGAAATTCTTCAGCTGGTGGACGGATCGGAAGATGAGAAAGGAAATGGCCGCCTTTGATATTTAGTATTACTAACAACTTCCAAGGTATAAGGAGATGATTTTATGGCTTTGAAATTTGAAAAGAAGAGCGACGGACATTATCTGCTGGACGTACAGGGTTATGTGTGCCCGCATCCGCAGCTGTATACCAAGAAATCACTTGAAAAGATAAATTCCGGCGATGTGCTGGAACTGGTATTTGATAACCCGTCTTCATCGGAATCCATCGCCGCTATGTGCGACATCAGCGGCAACGAAATAGTAGACAAGAAAATGGAAGACGGCAAATACATCTGGACTATTAAAAAGGCCGATCAAAACTAGAAAGAGAAAGAGGGGCAAAAACCATGAAGAAGGATTTCTGGGTCATCGTGACCATAATATCCGTGTTTATGGGCTTCCTGGTCGGATACAGCATATCGTCTTATACGGCTGTGGGCGGTCAAGGGCACGTGGAAGAGTCTGGTGGTTACAGTAAGTAACGGATAGATGGATAGAGACGTTTTTTTGCGCGAAGATTTTTTTGAAAATCGAAGAAGTAATTGTCGTAAGCCGCAGCCGGCTGAGGATGGACGCAGTCTGGCTGCGTTGTGGATTTCTTGAATGAACGTGAAAAGTGTAGAATGGGGAAGATGATGGTCGCCGTTGAACCAGCAAAGGATGCATCGTAGCAGTTGAGGCGTGCGGCAAGATTTTTTTCAAGCGCTCCCCCGCCCGGAG
>BTTC01000266.1:0-2947 GCA_036244935.1 bacterium
GGTAAACTCGGAAACCCACCAAAACCAAGAACATACCAGGGAAGCCGTCTCTCTAAACCCTGAAGCTATCATCCAGCAGGCAAAGATATTAATATATGCATATAAATATAATTTATGCTAGAAAATCAGGAATGGATAACAAGCAGACCGATATTGTCACCGTGAAAGAGGCGGCGCAGATGTTGAAATGCAGCACCTCAACAATCAACCGGCTGCTTGAAGAGGGAAAACTTAATGGCTGGCGTTTGGGAAAGCGCGGCTGGTGGAACGTTTACCGGTCGAGCGTTAAAGCGTTAATTCACCATAACGTGGCGGAGTGACAGCGTATCGAATCTACCCGATAAACACTGGGTGACACCGTGAAAACCGTCCCGATTCCGACACGTAACACCATCACCATCACCATAGGCAAGGGCATAGGTATGGCCCCCGGAGCCGTTACAGCGCAACATACGGCGACCGGCGTTTGAATATAAACCGGGATTAATCAAATACCCGTCAATTGAGCGAGCTTGAAGAAAAAGCCGGATCATGCGGATTTTGCGTAGAATCCTGATATGGGGGAATATAGAAAATCACCTGTTTTCATGGTAAAACGCTAACCATAGCGCTAACCATAAGCATATTGGGCGGATGCCCAAGATAGAACCCCTTGAAAAAATGGTCGGGACGGGCAGATTCGAACTGCCGACCCCTCGCTCCCGAAGCGAGTGCTCTACCAGACTGAGCCACGTCCCGACCCTTAAGCCCAAGTTTTTCTATATGCTAGCACATCGAGACATACGCACGCACTCTCTGCCGGGGGGGCAGTCTATTTTTACGGGCGCAGCTTCTGAGATTTTGCAGCCTCTTCTTTTTTACTGTGTCTTTTGTAAGCAATCCATAAAACCGGCCCCGACAGGACATAACCAACAGCCACCAAAAAGACCATAAGTTCGGGGATTACCGCCACGATGTAAACAAGAAGCACCATAACGACCAGTATCTCGAAAGGCCTCCTCTTTTTGAACTCGAACTGTTTTGGGCTGGCGTATCGGACGTTGCTGACCATAAGGAAGGCGAGCGTATAGACCGTTATTACAAGGATCATCGGGTGCAGTTTCTCCATCAAAAGCAGATCATTCGCAAGTATCACCAGCGATGCGATTACGATAGCGGCGGCTGGTATTGGAAGTCCGATAAACTTATTGCCGGTATAATCGTCATCTCCCTGTACCGTGTTGTACCGCGCAAGCCGAAGCGCGCCGCATATGACGTAAAGGAAAGCCGCCATCCAGCCTATCCTGCCGTAAGGCTGCAGTACCCACGAGTAAACCAGAAGACCGGGGGCTATGCCGAAAGACATGAGGTCGCTCAGGGAATCGTATTCCATCCCGAAGCGCGAGGTGGAGTTCGTAAGACGCGCCACTTTTCCGTCCATGAAATCGAACATGGCCGCGATTATGATCGCAACGGCGGCCTTGTAATAAAAGCCGTTAAAAACGGCAATCAAAGCGTAAAAACCGCAGAACAGCGCCAGGGTGGTAATGAGCGACGGCAGAAGATAGATACCCTTGGGAAATTTCTGGAGCATCCTTTGCTGCATTTTCGACACCCGTGAACCGCTGGAACTTCCTCTATGCATATGATATGAATTTTATCATCAGGAAACCAGATGCGCCAGTACCGACGATCCGCCCTGCACCTTATCCTTTACTTTTACCTTTAACTCCGTATTCGCGGGAAACGTGATGTCCATCCGCGAGCCGAAGCGGATCAAGCCGTAGCGTTCCCCTTTTACCGCCATATCGCCTTGCCGCGCACTGCACACGATCCGCCGCGCGATAAGCCCTACGATCTGTTTGACCGTCACCTTTCCGTAATCCGAGTTTATTACAACAATGGACTGCGAGTTCTCCTCTGACGCCAAGTGATTGAACGCCGCGAGATATTTACCTTCGCGGAACTCCATGCTGACGATTTTTCCCGATACGGGAAAGCGGTTTATGTGCACGTTGAATATCGTAAGAAAGATAGAAATCCGTATGCGTTTTTCGCCGGTCGTCTCGTCGTACCAGTCGTGGTCTATGCGCGCCACCGTACCGTCCGCGGGGGATACCGCGGCTGCGGGGTTTGACGATATTTCACGGCTGGGGTCGCGAAAAAAAAAGAGTACGAAAAGCGCCAGTACAACAGTAACCGCCCCGGTTATTGGTATGCCGGCATAGAAGAAAAATATCGACGCCGCCGCCAGCGGCAGGAAAAAATTCCAGGCGTCAGACGCTATTTTCATAATTTAACCTATACTGGCGCCATGTCATGGTTCGATGAACTCACCATGACAGGAAACCGTCAGCCTGAGCTTGCCGAAGGGCGACGCTACCCTCATCAGTCCTCTATCTTCTTGCCGATCCATGGCATCATGGACCGGAGTTTTTCTCCCGCATTTTCGATTGAGTGATCCGCGTCGTTTTTAATCCGCGCGTTGAACGCCGGACGGTTAACCTTGTTTTCCAGCAGCCACTCACGCGCGAACTCGCCGGACTGGATTTCGCCAAGAATTTTTTTCATCTCCTTGCGCGTATGCTTGTTTATTATCCTTCGCCCGCGGGTGACATCGCCGTACTTTGCGGTATCCGATATGGAATAGCGCATGTTGCTTATACCTCCTTCGTAAACGAGGTCTATGATGAGCTTCATTTCGTGCAGACACTCGAAGTACGCGATCTCCGGCTGGTACCCGGCTTCCACCAGCGTGTCGAATCCCGCGCGGATAAGTTCCGTCAGGCCGCCGCACAGCACCGCCTGCTCGCCGAAGAGGTCTGTTTCCGTTTCTTCCCTGAACGTAGTTTCGATTACGCCCGCCCTCGCGCCGCCGATTGCGCGTGCGTATGCAAGGCCAAGCTGTCTGGCATTTCCGGTCGCGTCCTGCTGTACCGCAATCAGGCATGGCACTCCGCCGCCGCTT
>BTTC01000267.1:0-2923 GCA_036244935.1 bacterium
CCGTTGCCGCCGCGATTGAAAGCCCCGCTTTTGAACTGGCCCGCCGTCCCGATCCCTTTGGAAAAAAAGAAGGAGCAAAACCCTCGTTACGAATCCGGTAAAACTCAGCCAGCCGGCCGGCGCGGCCCTGGCATTCATGGGCATTAAAGGCGCCATCCCGCTGTGGCACTCCGTGCAGGGATGCAGTGCGTTTGCGAAGATACTTTTTATACAGCACTTCCGTGAACCGATGCCATTCCAGACAACCGCCCTCACGCAGCCCGCCGTAATAATGGGAGGGGACAAAAACATCGTTGAGGCGATTGACATCATTAAAGAGGATGCGAAGTTCATCGGACTTTTAACGACCGGCGTGGTGGAGACAAGCGGCGTTGACCTGGCCGGTATCCTAAAGAGGTATAAAGAAGAAAACCCGAATATAAAAATCGTTCCGGTAAACACGCCGGACTACGAAGGTTCGCTCGAGACGGGCTATGTGAAGGCGTGCGAGGCTGTTATTAAAGAGATTGCGAAACCAGAACTGAATTCAGGAAAAAAACAGGCGGCCGTATTCATAGGGCCTTATGTTACGCCGGGAGAGGTTGAAGAGCTTCGCGATACCTTTATGGCGTTTGCGTTAAAGCCCGTTATTTTCCCCGATCTCGGCGGCAGCCTTTACGGGTATTTAACGGACAAAAATTTCTCGACGTGTTCCATAGGCGGTACGCCGGTTGAAGAGATCGAGACGCTTGCGGATTCCGCGTTCGTCGTATCCATAGGAAGGTCGATGAAAAAGCTGGCCGCGAGGTTCGCAGGCGGTAATCATCTTCCCGTTTCTCATTTCGATCATCTTTCAACTATGGATGAACTGGATAAATTCTTTTTGCTTTTGGAAACTCAATCATATGTTCCCGTACCGGAAAAATTCCGCAAACAAAGAAAACATCTGCAGGATACGCTTCTGGACGCCCACTTTTATTTCCATGAAAAGCGCGCCGCCATTGCGGGAGACCCGGATTTTATCGCGCGCTGGACGGCGCCGCTCGAGGAAATGGGCGTGCCTGTAACGGCCGTATCAAGCGTTTCGTTTGACGGTTATCCGCAAGGAGACCTCGAAGATTTACGGGAGATGGTCGAAGACGTCGGCGCGGATTTTTTAATAGGAAACAGTCACGTTGCGGAGCTGGCGGAGAATTTCTCCATGCCGGTCGTAAGAAGCGGCATACCGGTCTACGACAGGATGGGAGAGCCGCAATCCGTCCGGCTGGGCTACGCGGGCGCGGCGCGGCTTTACATGGAATGCGCCAACGCGCTCATGGCGGTGCGGAAGGAAGAGAAAGCTTATGTATCCGACCTTCAAAAAACGCTGAGGTGAACGATGAAAGTTTCTGCACAACTTGTAGTTCCGAAAGTAGAAGACGGCTCCTTAAGGATAGCCTTCGCTACGAAAGACGGGATAAACGTTGACGGCCACTTCGGATGGGCAAGCGCTTTCGCCTTTTACGACGTGTCGGCTGAAAAGATAACAAAGGCGGGCAAAATCGTTTTTTCATCGGAAGAACTCGACGAGCGCGGTAATGACGACAAACTTCCGGGGAAGATAGAGGCGCTTGAAGGCTGCCACATCGTTTATTCGCAGGCCATCGGCGGCCCGGCGGCGGCGCGTCTGACGCGCAAAAAGATACAGCCGCTGGTGGTAAAGGACGAATCCCGGATTGAAAAACTGCTTGAAGATTTTAGAAAGGTTTTAAACGGGTCTATGCCGCCGTGGCTGAGGAAGCTGGTCAAAAAAGACGACCCCGAAAGATTCAGCGGCTTCGACGAAGATGACGAAGAATAAACAGTTGCGTTGATAGCAACCCATAAGGAGGAAAGAGCGATATGGAAATTTCTGCCGGTTACAGAAAAAACGGAACTCTATACAATCCGGAGTATATCGACGGTCTGAACCCGGAAAACTGCCTGGGCTGCGGGCGCTGTTACAAGGTCTGCGGCGAAAAAGTGTTTGAACTCGTGGAGCGCGCCGACCTCGAAATAGAAGACGACGATTACGAAGACGAAGGCGCCATGGTTATGACTATCAAGGACGACGGCAGCTGCATAGGGTGCAAGGCGTGCTCGCGTGTCTGCCCTCGCGGCTGCCAGATGTTTACAGCCGTCACGGCCTGACGGTGGAATGGCGGGACGTCCGCCAGAGGGCGCTCGCCTCTTACCTCGGCCTTGCCATAGGCGATGCGCTTGGCGCCACCACGGAGTTCATGACCCCGCGCGAGATTCGGGCCGCCCATGGCGTCCATCGCAACCTCATCGGTGGCGGATGGCTTTACCTTAAACCCGGCATGGTTACCGACGACACCGAAATGAGCCTGGCGCTTGGCGAAGCTCTTATACAAGCGCGCGGTATGGATATAAAGCTGGTTGCGGAAAAGTACGTGGGATGGATGGGCTCGAAGCCGGTGGACATCGGCCACACCGTCCGGCGTGGATTGCGGGGGTACATGAACTCCGGCAGGCTCGAGGCGGAGCCATTGCAGTATTCCGCGGGAAACGGCGCCGCCATGCGGAACCTGCCGGTGATTATTGCGACGCTTGGAGACAGGGATTTGATGCGGGAGTGGTCCATCGCCCAGTCGCGCATAACACACAACAACGAGGAATCCGACATCGGCACGCTTATCCTCGGCGATCTTGCGCGCCTTGTAATATTGATGGGGCAAAACGCGCCGCTTCATACAACGGCACGCGTTTGGCTGGACCGCTGCCCGAAGTTCGACTATAAGCGTTACAAACGGGAATCGGACGGTTATATAGTGAGCACGGTAAAGAGCGTCCTCCACTTTTTTTTCAACACTTACGATTTCGAATCGTGCCTTATCGGAATAGTGAATATGGGCGGAGACGCGGATACGCACGGGGCGCTTGCCGGAATGCTTGCGGGCGCTCT
>BTTC01000268.1:0-2908 GCA_036244935.1 bacterium
AGATGATAACCATTGATTCTTCGGCGTTTTTCAGCCAGCGGCAGTTTTTGTCAAGTGAAGGCCCGGCAGCGACGATTATGGCCGGAACACCTTTATTAAACTTCCCGAAAAGAGGTTTTATGCAGGGACGGCCGATGATATACGGTATGTTGGATAAAATATTTTTCTGCCACTTGCCGGATAAAACGCTTATTGATTTCAGGTTCGATTCCGCCATGGCCTTTTGTCTTTCAAGCACCCGGTCCAGATGATGGTAATAATCGCTGAAGCATGAAACCGAAAGGCCGTTTTTAATTACGCGGAAGTTCGGGCTGGTAAATATACCGAACCTACGTTCAAGGCGCGACATAACGGCGTCTACCGGATTTTCACCAACGGATATATTCACGCGCGGGTCCGCCAGCAGTCTTGAGACTTCAAAATTTTCTATGAGCTTTTTGAAATACGCAACGCCGGGTTCAATCATCAAAATGAAAGCCGTGGAGTCGGCGGAGTTCAAAGTTCCTTCAAGCGTGCCGCAAAGTCCCGCGCCAGCTAGTATTATCACGTCGGTAAAACTGAAGAGTTTCCGCTGCGTCAGCCTGCTTACGTTATCCGGTAATCTCTCTCTTGAAAATCGCACCGAACCGTCTCCGCTGCATGACACCTCGATGGCGGACGGCTTGCCTGAATCGTGAACGATGCGTATGCGCGGGTCGTCCGGCTCCGCTTCGATACGTCGTGCGAGATCCGGTTCTTTTTCTCTTATTACCGCGAGATTTTTATTATAGATAGAGACCTCTGAAAAACTCATAGGATCACTGCCGTCAAAATTAATCCTTCCCTTTTGCAAGGGAAGGTGGCCCGCCAGGGCCGGAAGGGTTTTATACAGCTAATGCTTGTCATGGTGAGTTTACCGAACCACGACAAGCTGCCCTTCGACAAGCTCAGGGTGACAATAGAGAAACCACCCCTTAGTCCCCTCCTTGTAAACCAAGGAGGGGATTTGTAAAGGGTAATCGTCACAAACAACGTCGTGCACATCGTTTTTCAGAGGTCTCATAAACGTTCATCTTTTGCCCGGGATGCCGGCGCCCGGCAGCTTGTCTAGAAGTTTTTGGGCGTCTTCGTGTTCCGGTTTGAAAAGGAAAATCTTTTCGATTTCCTCCCTTGCGTCGTCATACTTTTTACGTGCGAAGAGTAAACCGGCAAGGCTGAAAAGCATATCCATGTTGGCGGGATGCAGATCGAGATATTTTCTCAAAAATTCTTCCGCCGTTTCCAGTTCGCCCATAACGTATGCCGCCTTGACCAGCGACGTTAATGCGATGATATTTTCAGGATTCAACTTTAGCGCCATGAAGTAAAGCCTGAATCCCTCCTCGCGTTTTCCAGCATGGAAAAGCGATACGCCCAGTCCGCATACCGCCCTGTCGTTATCCGGTTCACGCGACGCCGCCTTTTCAAAATATTCGACGGCATTCAGGAAATCACCAGCGGCCAGATATATTGTGCCGATACCTATGTGCGGAGACGCGGAGACGGTTAACTCCGCCGCCTTTTCATAGTTTTCGGCGGCGGCTTCCGGTTTTTCCGCTTTCATCAGGCAGTCGCCCAGCTTGCTTAAGGCGTCGCCGTTTTCCGCGTTAAGCGAAAGCGCGGCGCGGGCGTACTGCGCGCTTGCGTCGATCATATCCTTTTGCCAATACGTCCGGGATTTCGCCATCGCCTTTTCGGACAGCAGCTTTTGCAGCCTTTTTTCGTAATCGAAATCTTTATACGCATGCGCGCCTTTTTGAAACACGGCCAGAAAAGAATGGTCTTTCAAAACGGTTTTTACGGTTACTAATAGAAAACCTCCAACGAGATAGACGAGTTTTTTGAGTCCATCCGGCGTGAAGTGGTGTTTCGGCGCCGGATAAAAATCGTTTTCGCCCGCGCGGGAGTGCGCGCATAAAATGGTTAGAATTCCTCCCGGCCGTAGACGGCTTCGCCATTTGGTCAGCGCCTCGATAACGTCATCCTCGTATTCAAGCCGGTGGTTGGCGGTTATATAATCGAGTTTTTCCTCGTAACCCGTAACTTTTTGTCTGGTATCGTAAACGGAAAGACGCGCGCCGTTGCCCTCCTCCGCCGTCGATAACAGCATTTCCTTGCGGCTTTCTCCGTCATCTGAAAAGTGTTCGAGCCAGTCCGCGGGTTCCGCGTCGTTCTGCATTATCTCGAACGGATCACGGCTTACGGTATCGGGCGCCTGCCGCTCCGCCTTGGGGTCTTTGACCGCCCCCACAAGATACTGGAAGACGAAGAAGTCCAGCATCTCCTCTTTGCTTAGATTCTCAATCTGCCACCTGCCCAGCTTCAGCGTACCGTAAGCGCCTTCCCTGTAAATTTTATCAGCGCGTTTACCTTTTATTTCCATAGGCAAAAGCGAGCATCGCGAAAGCATATCCTTGATTTCCGCCAGCGTGAAAAAGCGGATGTGCGTCTTATCCATAAGCCCTTCCTCCTTGTACGTCCAGCGGCCTTCCACAAGCTGGCTAACCACCGAGATATGCCTTGCGTTGGGTATGCTCATAACCATTACCCCGTTTTTTGCAAGAAGTTTTTTGTGTTTTTTCAAAAGCGATTCGGGATCGTAAAGATGCTCCAGCACGTCGGCGTAGATTATGCAGTCGAAGTACCCTTCAGGGTACGGGACGGTTATCTTTTCCGCGTCGCCGATGAAAACGCGGTCAAGGATTTTTGATGCCTTCCCGGCTGCATCACCGTTTTGTTCTATTCCTATGATTTCCCTTTTGGGATTGATCGCTTTCAACAGGCGTGATGTTACGCCCGCCGCGCATCCTACCTCCAATATCCGTATTGCGGATTGCGGTACCATATCCACCACTTCCGGACGCGCATTCTGGTAATAGTGATCCGGTTG
>BTTC01000269.1:0-2906 GCA_036244935.1 bacterium
AACAGGGAACCCCACCCCTTTTATTCCCCTCCCCGAGAACTTTCGGGGAGGGGATGTTTGCCGTGAATCAGGTTTTTGAGGGATAAGACAATTTGGAATTTTCAAACTGATGCACTACCGAAAAGTCTTAACGATTGCTTATATACGGCGGGTCGTGGTAACCTCACTGTCTCAATTAATTTATCGAAAAGTGAGGTCATAACAGTGAATCAAACCAACGACATCGAGGAACTCAAAGATATCGCCTGCAGGATGCGGATTGATACGCTCAAGATGCTGAATGCCGCCGGCTCGGGCCATCCGGGAGGATCGCTTTCGGCTATGGAAATACTTGTGGCGCTTTATTTTTCAAAGATGAACCACTCACCCGGCAGCAAGCCGGGAGATATTCGGGATCGTTTTGTACTGTCAAAGGGACACGCCGCCCCTGCGCTTTACGCAATGCTGGCAGAGCAGGGTTATTTTGAAAAGAGCCACCTCTTAACGTTGAGAAAATATAAAAGCATACTGAGCGGCCATCCCTATGTTGCCACCCCGGGCGTCGATGTTACCACCGGGTCGCTTGGTCAGGGTCTTTCACAGGCAAACGGCATCGCCCTGGCCCTGCGCCTGAACAAGGAAAATTCAAACGTCTACTGCCTGCTGGGTGACGGCGAGGTACAGGAAGGACAGGTATGGGAGGCGGCAATGACGGCCGCGCATTACAAGCTGGGATCGGTTATTGCCATACAGGATAACAATCAGATTCAAATAGACGGATTTTGCAAGGACGTGATGAACGTCCAGCCTCTGGGTGAAAAATGGCGCGCCTTCGGATGGCATGTGCAGGAGATCGACGGTCACGACTTCGGCCCGATTTTAGAGGCAATCGAAAACGCGAAAAGTAAAAAGGACAAACCCTCGCTTATATGGGCGCATACGGTCAAGGGCAAGGGGGTATCGTTCATGGAAAACAAGGCAGAGTGGCATGGCGTTGCGCCGAACGATGAAGAATTAAAAAAGGCGCTGGCGGAGATATCAGCCCAATCCACCGTGCCGGTTACGCATAATGCATAATGTGAAAAAATTATCGCTGCGCGAATATTACGGCAAAACGCTCGTTGAACTGGGACGGGCAAACAGGGAGATCGTTGTGCTGGACGCCGACCTTTCAGGCTCGACGCGCACGTCTTTGTTCAGGAAGGAATTCCCCGACCGCTTTCACAACATGGGTGTTTCAGAGCAGGACATGATGGGCACCGCCGCCGGTTTTGCGACTGTCGGCAAGATACCGTTCGCATCGACGTTCGCCATTTTCGCAAGCGGCAGGGCGTGGGAACAGATAAGGCAGTCCATATGCTATCCGGGGCTTAACGTAAAGATCGTGGCAACCCACGGAGGTATAACGGTAGGCGCGGACGGGCCGTCGCATCATGCGTGCGAAGATATAGCCGTAATGCGCGCCATACCGAACATGACGGTGATAATGCCGTCCGACGCTTACGAAACCTCCGCCGCTGTAAGGGCTGTCAGCGAATGCATCGGCCCGGTTTATATACGGCTGTCGCGCGAAAAATTTCCCGTAATATTCGAAGAATCCAAAAAGTTCAGGATAGGCGAAGCCGACGTGCTTAAAAAAGGCACGGACGCAACGATAATCAGCTGCGGGATGATGACGCATGCGGCGCTGGAAGCCGCCGAGCAGCTCGAAAAGGAAGGTGAATCGGTTGGCATATTGAATATGTCCACCATAAAACCGCTGGACAAGAACGCGCTGCTGCGGGCCGCGCATGAAACGGGGGCGCTGGTGACCGCCGAGGAGCACTCCATAATAGGCGGACTGGGAAGCGCGGTAGCGGAAATAACAGCCGAGAATGAACCTGTCCCGGTTGTACGAGTCGGGGTTAAGGATACGTTCACCATGTCGGGCGATCCCGTGGATTTGCTCGAAGCGTATGGGCTAACGTCCATGGACATTGTGGAGGCTGCGCGGAAGGCGATTGCCCTTAAAGCGCACAGCGAGCGGGTATGAAAGGGAATTCACATGCATTCCCTCATCCGGCGTAAATTATACGGTAATGAAAACCGCCGTTTATCCTGGAACCTTTGATCCGATCACCAACGGTCATCTGGATCTTATTTCCCGCAGCCTGCTGATCGTGGATCGGATAATTGTCGCCGTTGCCGCCAATACGGAAAAAAACCCCCTGTTTGACGTTAAAAAACGGGTTGAGCTGGTCGAAAAAAGTACGAGCGGGATGAAAAACGTGGAGGTAACAAGTTTCGGTAACCTCCTTGTGGATTTTTGTACGACGAAAGGCGTAAAAATGGTAATTCGCGGACTGAGGGTGGTTTCCGATTTCGAGTATGAACTTCAGATGAGTCTTATGAACCGCAAGCTGAACGAAAAAATAGAGACGGTTTTTATGATGCCCAGCGAGGAGTATACCTTCGTAAGCTCTAAACTTATTAAAGAGGTGGCGGGCTTTGGCGGGAACGTATCAGGGCAGGTGCCGTCCATCGTAGCGGATGCGCTTAAGGAGAAATTTTCCGGATGAAAAAATTTATGAAACTTGCCAAAAGGATGTCCAGTTTCGCCCCCTCGGCGACCATGGCCATAAGCGCGAAGGTTACGCAGTTAAACAGCGAGGGGAAAAATGTGATCGGCTTTTCTGCGGGCGAACCGGATTTCGACGTCCCGGATCACGCAAAGGAAGCCGCGATAAATGCAATCCGCGACGGCCATAACGGGTATACCCCCGTCGCCGGAAACGACGTGATTAAAACCGCCATCGTGGAATATGTGCGGAGCGCGATGGGACTCGAATACGAAAAAAAACAGGTTATCGTATCTATCGGCGGGAAGCATTCGCTTTATAACATCTCGCAGGCGCTTTTCGATGAAGGGGACGAGATAATAATATTCG
>BTTC01000270.1:0-2839 GCA_036244935.1 bacterium
GTTTGCGGGATAGCATCGGTTGTTTTTGCCGCTGTCTTGTTTTTTGTTTTTCCCGATGGATTGAAAAGTGGTGACCGGCGGAAAAACTCATAAAATGATAGTTGCTGCGAATGATCCTCCCCTTGATGCAAGGGAAGGCGGCCCGCAGGGTTTTGTACCACTAACGTTTGTTCGTGGTGAGTCGTCATCCTGAGCCTGTCGAAGGACGAACCACGACAAGCATTGGCAGAAAACCCTTCCGATTGTGCTTGAGCTGAGCTGTCAGTAGATTTAATATTTAGCGCGTGTATATAAAAGCATCGGACGAACGGCTGCCCGGAGTGCTTCCTATCCAGGAGCTGAAGGATGCGGTTGCGAAAAAATATATAACCGCCGTAAAAGGCATCACGAAAAGTCAGTTCCAGCCTTCCAGCATGGACTTGCGGCTCGGCCCGAAGGCTTACCGCATAAGAAGCTCCTTTTTACCTCAACGAAGGAAGATCGCCAAAACGCTTAAAGAGCTTTTAATGTACGAGATCGACCTTACGGGCAGCGCGATTCTGGAGCGTGGGAACGTGTACCTTATTCCGCTTTTGGAATCGATGAACCTGCCGGATAACATTCGCGGCAGGGCCAATCCGAAATCGTCCGTAGGACGGCTGGATATTTTTACAAGGGTCATATCCGATTACACCCACCGGTTCGAGGACATCGACGCGGGGTACGAGGGTATGCTGTTTTTGGAGGTTGTGCCCCGATCCTTTACGGTAAGGGTTAAAACCGGGCTATGCCTTAACCAGCTTAGGCTTTTCCGCGGTAACGCCATGATCGACGACCGCCAACTGGCCGCCATGCACGCGAATAAACCGCTTTTATACAACGGGTTAGGCAAAAAGGTCGATCCGAAAATAAAGGACGGAATTTACGTAAGCATAGAAATCACCCCCCGCAGCGGTCGATTATCCGGTCGGCGGCGAAGCGGCGGAAACAGCGCGGTAAAAGACGAACATGTGGTCGGCTACATGGCGAAAAAAAACAGCGCGGTGATAGACCTCACACGCACCGGCAGTTATTCGGTGCGCGACTTCTGGGAGCAGATAAAATCACCGCACGAAAATTTTCTGATACTGGAACCGGAGGAGTTTTATATATTCGCGTCTAAAGAAAAGATAAGGGTGCCCATGGACTGCGCGGCGGAGATGGTGGAATTCGATGCCGGCTCCGGCGAACTGCGTACGCATTACGCCGGTTTTTTCGATTCCGGTTTCGGCGCCGGCCCGGAAAAAGGCACAAAAGCCGTCATGGAGGTGAGGCCGCACGACGTGCCGTTCCGCGTGGAAGACGGCCAGCTTTTCTTCAAGCTCCGTTATGAAAAGATGGCGCAACCACCCGTTATGGGCTACGGAAAGCCGATAGGCTCCAGTTATCACAACCAGGGCCTGACACTAAGCAAACATTTTGTTATGGGGAAAGATGATTGACGGATTCGGGCCGAAAAAATCTGCCGGGTAAAAGCGAAACAGCGAAACGATGAAATTTCGTTATTTGGTGTTAAAATAGCATTGGATTGATTTTAAACATCTATGCTCATGCAGTCGTCAAATTAACAAAAAAGGTGACCGAATACCACGATGGTGGAGAACACTGCGGGATTATTTGCCGAGTCATAAAGCGGAATTCGTTTGAAGATGTTTTTTCAAATGCATAGTAAAAAAATCAAGGGACCGAAAAAAATATCCAGGTAAAATAAACAATCCAAAGGAGTAAACGTTATGTCGTTAAACCGCAAGTTTGTTGCGCTGTTTGTAGCTTTTATTTTTCTTAGTATTGCCGGGGGTGTATTCGTAATAAATACAATATCCAAACAAAAAGCGGACGGTGTGGTGATAAACCTTGCCGGCAAACAGCGGATGCTTACTCAGAAGATGACAAAAGAAGCGCTGGCCGTAAGCCAGGGTACGGAATCCGCCGCAACGATGAAAAAAACCGTCGGCCTCTTTGATAAAACCCTACAGGGACTCATATCGGGGGATTCCGAGCTGGGATTGCCGCCAAACCAGAATCAGGAGATTATAGGCCAGCTCCATACGGTAAAGTCGATGTGGGCCGATTTTAAAAAGAATATCGACGTTATTGAAAAACAATCCGCCGAAAGAAGCATGGCCGTTAAGTATCTGGGCGACAAAAACGTGGCGCTGCTTAAAACGCAAAACGAAGCGGTTGTGCTGATGACAAGGGCGGGACTTCCCGCAAAGGTAATCAATCTGGCGGGTCGGCAAAGGATGCTTAGCCAGAAAATGACCAAGGAAGCGCTGCTGCTTCTTCAGAATCAGATTGCGGCGGATACCGCAAAGGGCACGGTAAACCTTTTCGACAAAACACACAACGCCCTGCTCAGCGGAGACTCGGACTTGGGTCTTTCCGGCATTAAAACCCCGTCGGTACGCCTGAAATTGGGGCAGGTTAGTGAAATGTGGAACGAATTCAGGAAAAACATCAATACGGTCATAAACACCTCCGGCAGTATCAACGCGGCCCTGGCCAACCTGCAGAAAAGCAACGTTCCTCTGCTGAAGGCAATGAACAAGGGCGTGGGGATGTTTGAAAAGGAAACCAAATCGAAGGTTGAATTTTTAGGCAAAGTGCAATGGGTTGTTATGGTAATAACCATAATTGCCGTGGCGCTCGGTTGGATATTTATCGTAAGGCCGCTTATCGCTTTCCTCACCCACACCACCGATAATCTTTTCGAAAGCTCGCAGCAGGTCAATTCAGCCTCTTCACAGCTCTCATCGTCCAGCCAGTCGCTGGCCGAAGGCGCGACCGAGCAGGCTTCATCGCTGGAGGAAACATCCTCGTC
>BTTC01000271.1:0-2810 GCA_036244935.1 bacterium
TGGCAACCCGCGCGAGATACGTCCATGCCCGGGGTGTTGCTCTCCTGGGCCTTTTTATCCATTTCGTCGATGCATATCAGGCCGCCGTTGCGGTTTATGAACTCCGCCTTGTCCCGCTTGTTTTCACCGGGCGCCATGTTTATCAGCTCGCGTATCATGTCGTCCGCGCTTTTGCCCACGTAACCGGATTCGGTGTAGTCGGTGGCGTCCACCATGTTTACCGGTACGTTCAGCAGATCGGCCAGCACCTCGACGCAATATGTTTTACCGCTGCCGGACGGCCCGGCGATCAGCGTGTTTTTTTTGCGGAAACGCTTTACGTTAAAATCCTTTAACAGTTCCTTTTTTTCGCTGCGGGCGCGCACCATCGCAAAATGGTACGCGGCGGCGATCGCAAGCCGCTTCTTGTAATCCTCCTGGCCGATAACGTATTTATCGAGGTGTTCTTTTATCTGCTTGGGGGTGTACGCCGTGTCCTTTGCGGGATCCTGCGCCTCGTCCAGGTGTTTCGTCGGTTGTTTTCCCAGGTTTGCGTTGATTGTCTCTTCAAAGGCGTCCTGTGCCTCCAGATAGGCCATGGCCGCCTCTTCGGGCGTGCAGCCGTGGTCCTTCGCTATTTTCTCCACCGCCTCTTTCGGCACTTCTTTTTTAACCATATTTTTCACCGGTTTAATTGACTATTTCCATATCCATCCCCATATACTACAAAAAATGGCTTGAATTTGCATGAAACGCTTTCATTGATAAAGCGGGTTGCAAGGAAGGGGATATATTCATAAAATCTCCATGTTTATAATAAATTATGGCGAAATTCTACGACGCGCTTTATGAAGAGCGCGAAAAGTTCATCATGGCGCAGAAAATATTTTTGTACAGGTACGGCCGCCATGCTGTTCACCCGGCTTTGACATGACGCAGTACGTGAGAGTGAAAAGGTTTATCGTTTATGCGATGGCGGCGGTTTTTTTGGCGGCGTGCGCCCCTGAACGGCTTTATATTCCGGTAAAAGACGCGATAACGGTCGAACAACTTGCGGCGATTAAAAAAGGAACCACTCACAAGGACGATATAGAGAAAATCTTCGGCACGCCGCTCGACAAGCTGGTATTCCCCAACGGCAGGGAGACATGGTTCTATAAGGATTTCAACATGAAGCCGTTGTGGATAGAGTTCGACGCGGGGGGGATGGTAAAGAAATTCAACGCGGATTAATTTTTTTTATATCAGCCGTACGTACGTATGGATGGTTACCATAAATTGAAGGTTCGATGAAAAACCGTAAAGCGTTTTTCAAAGCCGCACTGGCGGGCGGTATTGTTTCGGGCGCGTTGGTTGGTTATCTCTTCGCTTGGTACGCGAACATCCCCGACATAAAGCTTCTTCAGGAATTTCACCCGCCGGTCGTCACCAAGATATATTCTGACGACGACAGCTTGATAGGAGAGCTTTTTGAGGAAAAACGCGAACTCCTGAAGTACGAGCAGATACCGCAACACGCCGTTAACGGCATAATCGCAACGGAAGATACAAAATTTTTCAAGCAGCGCGGCATAGAGATACTCAGCATCGTGCGCGCTTTTTTGGCCGACATCCGCGCCGGGAGTTTTGTGCAGGGCGGCAGCACCATTACCCAGCAGCTTTCAAAAAGGCTTTTCCTTACGCCGGAAAAAACTATCTCCCGCAAGATAAAGGAAGCTCTCATAGCCCTTCAGATCGAACTGAATTTTACTAAAAAAGAAATCATCACCATGTACTTCAACCAGATTTATTTCGGTTCGGGCGCTTACGGAATAGAAGCGGCCGCGCAGGTTTATTTCAACAAACACGCAAGCGAACTGACGCTGGCCGAGTGCGCCCTGATAGCGGGACTGCCGCGCGCGCCCAGTTACTATACCCCCCTGAAAAGCATTGAGCGGGCGCAGGGACGCCGCGCCGTCGTACTGAAAAGAATGTTCGAAGAAAAGTACATCACAAACGAACAAAAAGAAGAGGCGGGCGGCAAACCGGTGGAACTGGCATCCCATGGGCTTTTGCCGCAAGCTCCGTACCTGATGGAAACCATCCGTCAAAAACTTGAAGAAAGGTACGGATCGGACCGCATATACCGTGAGGGGCTGGAGGTTTACACAACCATGAACGTGGAGATGCAGGAAGCGGCCAAGCGGGCGGTTGACGCCGGGATTGAAGCGGTAGAATCCCGTATATCCAGAAGAAGCCGCGGTAAGGATGAAGAGCGGCCACCGGTACAGGCCGCGCTTATTGCCATCGATCCGGCCACTGGCGGCGTGAAAGCCATGGTGGGAGGCAGGGATTTTACGCAAAGCGTTTTCAACCGCGCCGTACAGGCAAGGCGCCAGCCGGGGTCCGCATTTAAACCGATTATATACGCGGAGGCTCTTGTGCGGGGTATGACTCCCGCCGACATTATTTATGATTCGCCGGTAATACTTGACGATCCATCCAGAGCGGGAAAATGGAAACCGCGGAATTTTTCCAACCGATTCTACGGCCCGGTTACGCTCAGGAAAGCGCTGGAAAAATCGCTGAACGTATCAACCGTAAAATTGCTGGGGCAGGTGGGAATCGATAATGTAATAAAGTTCGCGGGTGAACTGGGCATACGCAGCAAACTCAATGCTTATCCCTCGTTGGCGCTGGGCGCTTCGGAGGTTACGCTCGCGGAGCTAGTATCGGCTTACGGTACGTTTGCGAACCGGGGGCAAAAAGCGCGGCGGAGATGGATACGCAGTATTAAAAAAAGGGACGGCACGGTTTTAGAGGAAAATCACCCGCTCCTTACAGAGGTAATG
>BTTC01000272.1:0-2775 GCA_036244935.1 bacterium
TGATAAAAGTCGTATGAACGTTCCTGTTCTTTATTATGCCGGAGATTTTTTCAGGTACGATGACGTGAGTAAATAAATCCGCGTGCGGATAGAGCCTGCATATTTCCTCGATAACCTTTTCGCCGCCGCGCATGCTGAGAAGCCAGTAATGGACAATCGCAACTTTCAAAGCAAACTTCCCGCCTTTATTATCAGAAAATAATGTTCATGCCGAGTTACCAAAGCTCAAAGAGATAATATAACGCATCTCGTTTTTCTTTTATAATGAAACACGCGGTCATACTTCGACACGCTCAGCCCTTCGATGAACTCAGGGTGACAAAACCTGTTATGGCGATCCGTCATCCCCAACTGTCATCCTGAGCCTGCCGAAGGACGAACCATGATGATCGGTTTGTCAACTTGACTTTATCTCCACCTATGGCGGTCAATCCGTTTTTGCTTTTAACCGGAGGGGTTTTATACCATCCCGCTTAGTATAAAACCCGCTTTTATCGGATACGGAAGAGTCCGGTTCGGTTATACGGTACACCTGGTCTGCGGAGAGGTTATCAACCCGCTGGACGATTCCCGACGGCCAGTGGATAACCAGTTCGTCCACCCGCGTATTGCTTCCCAGTCCGAAGTGGACGCGCTGGTGGTTCTGTGCGAAGAGGTGCATCCCTCCGCCCTGTTCGCGCAGCTGCGTTATGCCGCCCGCCGTGGCGAAGAGTCTGGCGCCTATCCCGTCGCGGTTGGACGTTACGCCTTCAAGGTCGATCTCTATCCAGTGGTTGCCGTTGCCGAGGTTGCGGTAAAGCTGGTGGGGAGAACCTGCATATAACTCATCGGGATCATAGGAATTGGTAATAAACAAATCTATAAAACCGTCAACGTCATAATCGGCTGTTACAACTCGCGCACCACGGTTGAAACCGCCCATCGCGGACCAATCCGGGCTGCCCGCCGCGCCGCCCGCGCCGGGTATCTCCGTGAAGATTCCGTTTCCGTTGTTCGTGTACAAAATATTCGGCTGGTTATAAAACCCGCGGCCGCACGAGAGGTAAAGGTCAACGTCCATGTCGTTATCGAAGTCGCCCGCAACGACGCTTGCGCACGGCGTTACCTTATTGAATCCCGATTCCACGGTTCGGGCAGCGTATGTACTGTTTACGCTGTCATAAACCTGATAAAAATCCTGCAAAGCGTAATCCAAAATATCAAATCCCACTGTTGTCAATTCGGTAAGCGGCTGAGATGTTAGAATTTCAAATTTAATATCTCGCTTTCCAGCGGAAAACAGCGCCTGCCATGTGCCCGTTCCGGCGTCATAACCTATGTAAAAACCAAAATCGATACCGGGGTTATGAGGAAATATTCCCTGCACCAAAGGATCATCAGGCAATAGCGTGAACGGAATATCGGTTGGATGGCTTCCGCCGGAGCCGATATAAATTTCGTCCATTGCAATATCCTGATAATTCACATAGTTGTTAAATTCAAAAATAACGCTTGCGGCAGTTTTAAAGTTGATCCCATGTTCCGAAGTACTGACTATGAAAATAGCCATGAGATGATAATTGTCAAATTGATACATGTCGGATGTCTTTTCACCGTCAAGCCTGGTTGAATAAATATCGGGACGCAGGTCGCCATTGAAATCCGCGAGGGCCGCATCCTGCACAAACCATTTTTTACGGATACCTAAATTATCAGTCAAATCATCAAAAGGTACGGTTGTAAAATCGTAGATTCTCTGTGGGTACCGGTTGCTATGCAATATCAGGTCAACTCTTCCATCGCCCGAAAGGTCGGACAACTGGGCAAAATAACCATTTCGCTCCTGAGTAATCTGGAAACCGACGTTGCCGCCGACATCAAAAAAACCGCTTGCCGTCTGCTCAAAAAGCGCCGAAGGCGCCAGGCCGTCCGATCGCGGACTATTCATCAATACAACATCCAGCAATCCGTCGTTATTGTAATCAAACCATAGCGGCGTACGGCCCGACCCAAGGGGATAATCTATACCCAGCGCGACTGCTTCCTCGTAAAGAATTCCGCCTCTGTTTACGAATAGGTGGTTGGGGCCGTTGCCGATGCCCCTTTCCGCGCCTACCAACTCCAAAAAATCGGGGTCGCCATCGTTATCGAAATCGGCCCACGCGGAACCATGCGTGTCAGCTTTCGGGTCCGCGCTCCAGACATCGGGAACGATATCCCTAAACACCGAGCCGCCCTCATTTATATATAAAGCGGGATTTTGGTTTTCACCATTATGGTTACCTATCCATAAATCCGGGTAACCATCACTGTTGAAATCTGTCCAGCAAACCCCAAAAGAAGCGTAGCCATTCCACTGCGTTATTCCAACGCTCTGGGTAACATCGTCAAAACCGATTGGATCTGGTTCAATTATGAAATCCGATGTTATTATCGGCTCGGCGTTGCCTGCGCCATCGACCGAGAAAAACTTGAGCGCGGTGGCCCCCTTGATGCGAATGATTATCGGTGCCGCATAGACGGACGATGAAGTATCGGGATCGTTTCCATCCGTTGTGAAGTACGTGGAACCGCATCCAAACCCGGCGCCGTCGTCGCACGTGAGCGTTACCGACTGCGGCGCGGTATAACTCCCGCCTGCGGGAGAAGCGGTAGTGGAGGGCGGCATTGAATCAGTGGGTTCATCGGCAGATCTGCTGGATGACCCTCCGCCACAGGCGGCAAGTAAAAAAAGTGACAGTAATGTGAAAAACCGCAGGCGCACTTTTTTGCTGTTCATATTGAACTCCCCTAACG
>BTTC01000273.1:0-2762 GCA_036244935.1 bacterium
TTCCGTCTTTTTTGATTACGGTAGGATAGAGCTCCTCCACCCGCTCGTGCGTGGTGAAACGCGATTGACAGCTTACGCACTCGCGCCGCCTTCTTATGGCGTCGCCCTCTTTGCTGAGGCGGGAGTCTATGACCTTCGTTTCGATGCTGTTGCACGCGGGGCACTTCATCGACCGGCACCCGGCGAACCGGCTCCAGTCAAGCCCGCTCCAGGCGAGTTATTTGGGTTCCCACTTTCAGGTCGCAGCATATATCATTCAGTTTATGTCGAAATGTTAACAGACGCAAAAATTATTGCTCTTCCGGAGCCTTTATCATGACGGTCGGTTACGCGGAATACGTTATACGCCACAGATGGTGGATTGTTGCGGGCACGATTATCATCCTGGCCCTGATGACCGACGGCCTTTTCAGGCTGGAGGTAGCTTACGACATCCGGTTTTTCTTCAGCGAAGAAAACCCCCGCCTCAAGACGCTGGAAAAGCTGGAAAATGTCTACAGCAGGGAGGGGAGCGTACTGTTCGTCATCGCGCCGAAAAAAGGCGACGTCTTTACGCGAAGCACGCTTGCCGCGATAGAGGAGCTTACCGCAAAGGCGTGGCAATTCCCCAATTCGGCAAGGGTCGATTCGATAACCAACTTCCAGCATACGCGCTCCAAAGGCGACGAGCTTATTGTCGGCGATCTTGTAAAGAACGCGACGCAGTTGACCGACGACGAGCTGGCATACATAAAAAAGACGGCGCTTTCCGAACCGCTTTTGTTAAACAGGCTGATATCGCCCGACGGGAAGGTAACGGGCGTATACATAAACGTGGCGACGCCGGAAGAGCCTTACCTGACGACGGTTTTTTCCAAACTCGCGGGGAAGATGGAAAAGGATTTCGAAAAGCGCCATCCGGATCTGGATGTTTACCTTACCGGCGGCGTGATAATAGACGCCACCTACTTCGAGGCGACACGGGACGACATCAAACGATTCGTTCCGATAATCCTGGCGATTATGCTTGCCATCATTTTACTTATGACCGGCTCCGTATCCGCCACTATCTCCACCATAATCGTGATGGCCGCGTCTTCCTTGACCGCGATGGGCGTCGCCGGGTGGGCGGGCATGATTGTCTCGCCGCCGTCGGCCGGGTCGCCGGTAATAGTCCTTACCCTTGCCGTGGCGGACAGTATCCACATAATCGCCGCCATGTTTCAGCAGATGCGCGAGGGGAAGACGAAAAACCAGGCGATTGTCGAATCGCTTCGCATCAACATGCAGCCTGTATTTCTTACCAGCGTTACGACGGCCATCGGTTTTTTAAGCATGAACTTTTCGGACGCCCCGCCGTTTCACGACCTCGGCAACATGGTGGCGACCGGGGTGGTTGCGGCCTTTTTCTACTCCATCCTTCTTTTGCCCGCGCTGATGTCGTTACTGCCCGTGCGGGTAAGCCGCAAGGAGTCCGCGGGGGGACGTTATATAGAAAGTTTCAGCGGTTTCGTCGTGCGCCAAAAAGCGTCGCTATTTTGGGGGATGATCGTTTTAGTGGCCGTGCTGGCCTCCGGGATACCGCGCATCGAGCTTAGCGATTCGTTCATCAAATATTTCGATAAAAGCTACAAGTTCAGAAGGGATACCGATTTCGTGGAGGATAACCTTACCGGTTTTAACATTATCGAATACTCGCTCGACTCCGGCGGCGAAGGAGGCGTTAACGAGCCGGATTACCTGAAAAAGCTGGAGGAATTTTCCGCATGGTGGCGGGCGCAGCCAAACGTGGCGAACGTAATCTCGCTGGCCGACACGATGAAACGGCTGAACCGCAGCATGCACGGCGGCGACGAATCCTATTACCGGATTCCCGAAAGCCGCGAACTGGCCGCGCAGTATATGCTCCTGTACGAAATGTCGCTCCCGTTCGGCCTGGACATGAACAGCACGGTAAACCTGGATAAATCGGCGTCGCGGTTCACCGTGCTGTTAAGGAAAGTCTCCACCCTGCAGATTCAGGAACTCGAACGAAAGGGCAACGAGTGGCTCAGAAAAAACGCGCCGAAACGCATGTATTCGCCCGCGACCGGCCTTTCGGTGATTTTTTCGCATATCTCGGAACGTAACATCAAAAGCATGCTCGGCGGGACCGCGTTTGCGCTTGTGATGATTTCCGGCATCCTCATGCTGGCGCTAAGGAGTTTCAAACTGGGCCTGATAAGCCTCATCCCCAACCTGGCCCCGGCAATGATGACATTCGGCTTCTGGGGTCTGTTCGTCGGGGAGGTCGGCATGGCGGTATCGGTGATAGCGGCGATAACTCTCGGCATAGTAGTGGACGACACGGTACATTTTTTAAGCAAATATACCCGCGCCAGGCGCGAGATGGGATTGAGTTCCGCCGAAGCCGTACGCTACTCGTTCCGGACGGTCGGCGCGGCGCTTTTCACCACGTCGGTCATAGTGGCCGCCGGTTTTTTGGTGCTTACGCAGTCCGGTTTTAAAATAAACGCTTCACTGGGTCTTTTAACCGCGGTTACGATAGCGTTTGCATTGATGGCGGACTTTTTGTTCCTTCCTCCCCTGCTGATGAAGGTGGATAGAGATAAAATCTCCATGAAATAAGCTTATACTTAGTCGTTCCTGAAAATATGTTTATGTCCTGTGGATAAAGCGTGACGTGGGTTTTTAATGGGTATGTATCTGCAAGGAAAATGAAGAAACAATAGAAAAGTCGGTTATTCCGGCAACGCTTGTGCAACAGTTCCTCCCCTCCTCGG
>BTTC01000274.1:0-2740 GCA_036244935.1 bacterium
GAACCGGCTTGAAAGCAAAAAGGAACGTGGCGACAACAAGAAGCGTTATGCCGCCAGACATTCGTTTAATTATCAGCTTCATAAAATAAGGTATCCCAAAAGTCTAAAGAAAACCAAAAAAAAAAGCCGCGGGATTTTAACCACCGCGGCGTTGAGTGCTTGATTAAAAACCCGGTTAAAGCCGCACGTTAATCCCTTGCCATTTGAGCGTGGCCTTCTTAAGCGTTATCGGCAGGCTGCGCGCACGATTTACGGATTGCGCGAATACGCGGAAAACAACCGTTAAGGCGTTTGTGTCCATAGTAACTTCGTTGATTCCCATTCGACTAACGTTTCGAGAACTGGAACCTCTTGCGCGCTCCGGGCTGTCCGTACTTTTTTCTTTCCTTCATTCGGGAATCCCTGGTAAGCAGCCCCTGACGTTTAAGCAGGCGTCTGAAATCGGGGTTTATTTTCAAAAGCGCACGCGCTATACCGTGCCGAACGGCGCCCGCCTGCGCGTTAAGCCCGCTTCCCGCAACGGTGGCAATCACATCGTACTTTTCCGCGGTTTCGGTCAGCGCCATCGGCTGCTGAACCAGCATTTCGGAAGAAGGCCGCATGAAATACTCGGAAAGCGACTTCTTGTTTACCTTCAGGCTCCCCGTTCCGGGAACCATCCAGACTCTGGCGGATGCCGTTTTCCGGCGGCCCGTCGCGTACACTCTGTTATCCGTTGTTTTCGCCATAATTAATTCGGTTCCATCCTAACAGGTTTCTGGGCCTCATGAGGATGTTCGTATCCCGCGTAGACCTTCAGCTTGCTCATAAACTTTTTTCTCAGCTTGTTGTTCGGCAGCATACCGTAAACCGCTTTCTGCATCACCCGTTCGGGATGTTTTTCAAGCATCTCCCCGGCCGTGGCTGTTTTTAAATGTCCTATGTAACCGGTGTGACGATAATAGATTTTATCATTCAGCTTCTTGCCGGTCAGCTTTATCTTTCCCGCGTTTAGAACTATCACGAAATCGCCGGTATCCACGTGCGCCGTATAAGTGGGCTTGTTCTTGCCCCTCAGAATATTGGCTATACGTACCGCAAGCCTGCCCAGCGTTTGTCCTTCGGCGTCAACTATCCACCACGGACGGTCGGCGTACTTTGTCTCTTTTGCAAAATATGTTGTTTTCATAATCGTATACTCCAGATAAATCTGAAACTCTGAATTTTAAACATTATACGGAAAATGTCAATAGCGCTTTTACATTGGTGATGTATTAAATCTTGCGTTCGCGGGAAGTACCCCGTGCCGCGGCGCGCAGTTTTGCAGTGATTAAAAGTTTGCCGGACGCGACGAATATCTTAAGGGAGATGCGTCTGCGTGACAGCGAAGCGTGGGACGACCTGCCGCACCAGCGACGAAAGAACTGTAAAAGAGGCTGTTCGCCTGATATAATCCGCGGCTGATTTATGTCGAATACGCAGTTTAAAGTTTAAAAAGTTTGTGGGGACTCGAAGATGAAAGTAGTCGTTACCGGCAGCAGCGGTCTTATAGGATCGGAAGTAGTATCTTTTTTTGATTCTAAAAAGCATCAGATAATCGGAGTGGACAATAACATGCGTATGGATTTTTTCGGGCCGAAAGGGGATACCACATGGAACATGCGCCGGCTTATGAAATCCACGAATAATTTCGTCCATCATGACATTGACATCCGTGACAGAAAAGCCCTGTTTAATCTTTTTAGTGAGGTAAAGCCGGATCTGGTCGTCCACTGCGCCGCGCAACCTTCGCATGATCTGTCCAGAAACCGCCCCGCCGACGATTTTGACGTAAACGCGGGCGGAACGATAAATTTGCTGGAGGCAGTGCGCGTTGAAGCGCCGGAATCGGTATTTATTCTGATGAGCACGAATAAGGTATACGGGGACGTGCCGAACGAACTACCTCTTGCGGAACTCGAAACAAGATGGGACTACGCCGATAAGAAGGACTACGAAGGCATCAGCGAAACCTGCCGGATAGATCGATGCACTCACAGCGTCTTCGGGGCATCTAAAGTCGCGGCGGACATCATGACGCAGGAATACGGCAAGTACCTCGGCTTGAAGACAGGTATTTTCCGCGGCGGTTGTTTAACCGGGCCGAGTCACTCCGGCGTCGAATTGCACGGGTTCCTTTCTTATCTGGCAAAAGTTGCCGTGGAAAACGGCGCGTATACGGTTTTTGGTTATAAAGGCAAACAGGTGAGAGACAATATTCACAGTTACGACGTCGCCACGGCAATTTACGAGTTTTATAAAAACCCGAGGCCGGGCGAGGTTTACAACCTGGGCGGAGGACGTTCCAACAGCATATCCATGATGGAGTCCATAGATCGCGCGGAACAACATACCGGGCGGAAGATGCAATGGAAATACGATGACGTAAACAGGGTGGGAGATCACATCTGCTATATATCCGATATGTCGAAGTTCCGGGAGCATTATCCCGACTGGACGATTACGAAAAGTCTGGACAATATCTTCGATGAACTTTTTGACGGTAAGGCGCCCTGATTTCATGTTTCATGTTCTTTCTCATCCCCACCCAGGGTGCACGGAGCGGGTAGTACGGACAAGATAAACGTAATAGGCACAGAGGTGTCGGTGTGCACTTACGATACCGTAGTCGAAGAAATCGTCAGGCTGGCCGGTCAGCGTAAAAGCGCGGCTGTTACGGCTTGCGCGACGCACCTGATAATGGTTTCACGCGGGGATAAGG
>BTTC01000275.1:0-2734 GCA_036244935.1 bacterium
CCAATGCCGTGTTGCCGGGCTGGAACTGCCACGGAATGAACGCGGTGAACCCGCCCGTTTCGTCCTGAAGCCGCCTGATTTTTTCCATGTGTTCGATCCTTTCGGAAATTTTTTCCACATGGCCGAACATCATTGTTGCCGTTGTCTTAAGCCCCAGCTTGTGGGCCGTACGCATAACGTTCAGCCATTCGTCCGCCGAACATTTTTGGGGACTTATTTTCCCGCGTACTCGATCCACCAGAATTTCCGCGCCGCCGCCAGGAATTGAATCCAGACCGGCTTCAATCAATCTTTTTACGGTCTCCTCGATTGATATGCGGCTCAGTTTCGATATATGGACGATCTCCGGCGGCGAGAAGGCGTGGAGATGTATGTCGAAATCGTTTTTGATTTTTTTTAAAAGCTCTTCGTAGTCACCCACCAGCCACGTTGGATGCAACCCTCCCTGCATGAGTATCTGTATTCCGTCAAGATTTTTTGTTTCTTCAATTTTCTCTTTTATCTCGGCGTAAGAGAGCAAGTATCCGCCGTCCGATGATGGTTTCTGGTAAAAGGCGCAAAAACGGCAGGCGGACGTGCAGATGTTAGAGTAGTTTATGTTGCGGTCGATAATATAGCTGACCACATTTTCAGGATGCCTGTTTTTCCGCGCTTCGTCAGCTCGCGCGCCGATCTCCAGCAGGTTGTTAGATAAAAAAAGAACTTCCGCCTCCGCGCGGGTCATCGGCAGGCTCACGCGGATTCACGCTCAAGGTTTCTTTTAATAATTATCTCCACTTTCCCGATACCCCTTTGGGTTGCCTCGGTGATTGCGAATATAAAATCTCCTATCGTCAGCGTTTCACTCTGTCTCGGTATACGCTCGATAGCGCTTAATATAAACCCGGCTATTGTTTCGTAATTTCCTGACGGCAGTTTCCATGCCAGTTGTTCGTTCAAGGTATCGACTTCGACGCGCGCATCGAGAAGCCAGCGGTTCGGGCCGAGCCGTTTTATGTTCGGCTTTCCCCTGTCGTATTCGTCCTCGATTTCACCGAATATCTCTTCCACGAGGTCTTCCCTTGTCACAACGCCGATGGCCGCCGAGTACTCGTTGACCACAACGGCGATCTGAACTCCAGCCCGCTGCATTTCCGCCAGAAGGTCGTTTGTCTTTTTTCCCTTATAAACGTAGTATGCGGGGCGGGCAAGATCGGCGGCCGTGCGCGCCTCTCCGCCGTAGCGCAGAATATCGAACGCGTTAAGTACGCCGGTGATGTTGTATATCCTGTCATCGAAAATCGGCAGCCGTGAATGTCCGGATAGATGCAGCCTGGCGCGCGCCGAGTTTATCGATTCGTTTTTATGTACGGCGGTAATGTCTATAAGCGGAACCATGCACTGTTCGGTGGTGGTATTTTTTATCTGGAATATACGGTGGATCATCTTCTTTTCATCGGGATGCAGGTCGAAGGTTTTTTCGCCTTTCGCAAAGTGCCGCCGTATCTCTTCGTGCGTGATCGTTTTAACGTCGTGTTCCAGGTCCACGCCCGCGATGCCGAGAATCGCCTTGACCATGCCTGAACTTATCCATAAAAACGGCGCGAATATCTTCTGCGCCGCGTTAAATGGGTAAACCGCGATATAGGATATGCTGTTCGTCCAGCGTTGAAAAAGCGCCTTTGGAAAAATCTCCCCAAACAGGAGAGTTACAGGCGTCATTATAAGCAGCGCCCGCAAGTCGGCGTCGCCCGGATGATATGCGGCGATATACGAGGTCGTTACCGCAGTGCCCGCCACAACCGCGAGGTTGGTTCCCAGGGATGTAGCGCCGTAAAGCTGCGCCGGATGTTTTAAATTTTCATCGAGCATCTTTGCCGACTTGCTGCCTTTTTTAATCAGATTTGCAAGTTTATGGCGGCTGATGGATATGAAAGCCAGCTCGGTGCCCGAAAAAAAACCCTCCAGCACAACGCACACGGCCACGAGTATGATGGTTGCCGTAAGGTCCATCAGCCGCGTTCCTTTACGCTGTTATTATCTTTTTGTTTTTGCGTTTCCCCGGAGTTGATCCTTACTATGAGCTGCCAGATCATCTGCCTTTTGAGTTTGTTTACGGTAAACGTAATTCCGTTATATCTCACCGATTCACCCCACCTGGGTATCCTGCCGAAAAGGTTGAATACCAAACCTCCAACCGTGTGCGTGTCTTCCATCTCCAGCAATTTCTTGAAATGATCGTTGAAATCCTCCAGCGAAAGCCGTGCCGGAATCTGAAAACGGCCGTGTCCAAGTTCTACTATATCCTGCGTTCCCTTGACATCGGACGGTTCGCCTACAACCTCTTCGAGTATATCCTCAAGCGTCACAAGGCCCTCAACCCCGCCGTACTCATCCAGTATGACGGCCATATGTATACGCTTTTTTCTGAACTCCCTCAAAAGCTCGTCTATCTTCTTGGTGGCGGGTATGAAATAGGCTTCGCGGAGGAGGTCTTCTACTTTCATCAATTTTTCATCCGGGCCGGGCCTCAGCATATCTTTCGTGTAAAGCATTCCGACTATGTGATCTACGTCCTTTCTATACACCGGTATGCGTGAGTAGTTGGACAGTATTGCGCGGTTGAGCATCCCGGAAAGACCCTCTTCAATCGGCAGGGCAAAAATTTCGGTGCGTGGAATCATTATATCCGTGACCGTCGTGTCGCCGAGTTCAAAGACGTTGAGTATCATCTCCTTTTCGCCGGACTCGATAA
>BTTC01000276.1:0-2727 GCA_036244935.1 bacterium
ACGTCTTTCATACATGCTCATTTCCATTACGTAATGGCGCTCAGCGCTACGTTTGCTATCCTCGGCGGCATTTACTTCTGGTTCCCGAAGATGACCGGCAGATTTGCAAACGAAAAGCGGGGAAAAATCGGATTTGGGGTCAATTTCATCGGCGTCAATCTCACGTTCATACCGCTGTTTGTCATAGGTGTAGAGGGTATGCCCCGACGGTACGCCGACTGGGCGATGTTTGAGGGGCTTCAATCGTTCCACACCGCCCATAACATTTCTACGATAGGATCATGGATGATCGCAGCAGGTATGTTAATCACGCTCGCAAGCTGGCTTGCCGGCGCTATTGCAGGTGAAAAGGCGCCGGAAAATCCGTGGAAATCCAAATCGCTTGAGTGGACGCACGCTTCGAGTCCGCCCGGCCCCGGCAATTTTGCCGAAGTTCCAAAACTCGGCCTTGAATGGTCTCCATATGCTTATCACCAAAGCGGTTAAAGCATATTGCCTTACCATGGATACGATGTACATAGTACGAAAAGGAAAAAGGAAACCTGTATGATTGGTGAGAATAAAAAACCGAAAATGACCAAAGGGACAGTGGGCGTACTGCTGTTCATAATCGCACTTGCTATGTACGTCAGTATAATTTACAAGATAAAAACGGCCGGGCCGTAAACGCATACGCGGCCATGCAGTCTTACGATTGCGAAATTCGTGTAAGCCCGCTCGCCATTGGCGGAGCTTAATGCACTTACGATTTAATTTTCAAGACAAACCGGCAGTGGAATGGGAGGTTACTTGACCCCGCCTTTCTTTGCGCCCGCGTGAGCCCGGAACTGGCGCGTCGGGGAGAACTCTCCGAGTTTGTGGCCTACCATGTTTTCCGTTATATAGATCGGCAGGAATTTTCGTCCGTTATGGACCGCCAGCGTGTGACCGACGAAATCGGGAGTAATCGCGCATCGCCGCACCCAGGTTTTGACAACTTTTTTGGTATTGTTATTATTCATCTCAAGGATTTTATTTTCCAGTTTCTTATCTATATAGGGGCCTTTTTTAATGGAACGAGACACGCGCTACTTCCTCCTTTTTACTATCAGCCTGTCGGACAGCTTCTTTTTATGCCGGGTTTTGTATCCCTTGGTCGGTTTTCCCCACGGGGAGCAGGGATGGCGGCCTCCAGATGACTTGCCCTCGCCGCCGCCGTGCGGATGATCCACCGGGTTCATCGAAACGCCGCGGTTATGGGGCATCCAGCCCATCCAGCGTTTCCTGCCGGCTTTGCCAATCGTTATCGTGTTGTGTTCCTCATTGCCCACAACTCCCACGGTTGCGCGGCATTCAACCGGAATTTTTCTTACCTCTCCAGAGGAGAGCTTTATTGTCGACAGGCTGCCTTCCTTTGCAAGCAGCTGCGCCGATCCGCCGGCGCTTCGGACAAGCTGGGCACCCCTTCCCGGCTTAAGCTCTATGTTGTGAACCATCGTACCAACCGGTATCTTTTTTATGGGAAGCGAGCAGCCGGGCGACATATCCGCGTTTTCGCCGGAGGTTATTTCGTCGCCCGTTTTTAACCCATGCGGCGCAATGATGTAGCGCCTTTCACCGTCGCCGTAACAAACCAGCGCGATACGAGCGGAGCGGTTGGGATCATATTCGATGGCTTCCACCTTCGCCGTTATGCCGTCCTTGCCGCGCTTGAAGTCGATCATGCGGTATCTGCGTTTATGCCCGCCGCCCCGGAACCGCACCGTAACGCGGCCATAGTTGTTGCGCGCGCTTATACGCTTTTTACCGGAAGTAAGGCCTTTTTCCGGCTTCTTTTTAGTGAGGTTGTCGAAACTAACAACCTGATAAAATCTCCTGCCGGGCGAGGTCGGTTTAGATTTTTTTATCGCCATCAGCTTACCTTCTCGAATATATCTATCGAATCGCCATCTTTGAGCGTGATAATCGCCTTTTTGTAACCTGTACGGAAACCAGAACTGCGTCCCAGCTTTTTCTTCTTTGGTTTTGCGTTTAAAACCCTTATCCCCGTCACCTTTACGTTGAATATTTTCTCCAATGCTTCGGTGATCTGCTTTTTGTTTGCCCGCCGGTCCACCTTGAAGCAGATATGATTCAGCTTTTCTTTAAGATCGGTGGCCTTTTCGGTCAGTAACGGCGAACGGATAACGTCAAAATAATTTATACCGCTCATTTCGCAAATCTCTTTTCAATGGAAGTCATCGCGTCGCGCACGCATACCACCGTTTCGTATCTAAGCAGATCGTAAACGTTAAGTCCTTCCACGCACAACGTTTTCACATAGGGGATATTACGCGTGGAAAGAATGAAATTTTCCGCGCCGCCCGCGTGAACAACCAGCAAAGGCCGTCTGACCTGAATGGATTTGATCCACTGGATTGCCTTTTTTGTTTTGATTTCATCGAACTCAAGGGAATCAACCACAACCAAACGCCCCTCTTTGACAAGATGGCTGAGCGCGGAAGAAAGCGCGGCGCGGCGCATCTTCTTCGGTACGGACTGCTCGTAGCTTCGCGGTTTCGGCCCGAAGGTTATCCCGCCGCCACGCCATATCGGAGACCGGATGGAACCTACCCGCGCGCGGCCAAGACCCTTTTGCTTCCACGGCTTTCTGCCGCCGCCCCTTACCTCGGAGCGGGTTTTTGTAGAGGCGCTGCCGCTCCGCCTTCGGGCAAGCTGCGCCACCACAACCTGATGCACCACCGATTC
>BTTC01000277.1:0-2697 GCA_036244935.1 bacterium
TAATTTAATATTTGGGATAGTTGTCAAAATATTTATATGTGCTATTATTTACAGCAGTTATATATGGATGTTTGATAAAAAGTGGTTATGCTATTTACAAGCTAGAATCAAAAGACCATAGTGAAAACGCACTCCTACCCAAGGGAAAACTAAGAATGCGGTGACCTCTTCTCATAAAACTGTATCATTGGTAAGGTTAGAATTCGGCTCATTACTGTCCCAAGGTTAGTTGAATAGATAAAATCTTCCTCGGAACCAGCAAAAACGCGGTCATAGGCCAGATGGTCGCCATGTGCTATATCACCTATCAGGCATAATACGCCGGTTCCCTCTTGGAACTGGGGCGTGTCGATGGACCGGGGAGGCACCGGTTGATATCCTGACACTTAAATCGGAACGATTTAAAAAATGGATACGGAGCTTGTACAGGCTTCGCTATTTTAACCGGATAGTAGTTAGTCCTCCCTGAAAAAGTCTGATAGCCCTATAAATAAAGGGTGAAGTGTGCCTTTCTTCGGTATATAATTGCAGGTAGTTGTTGATTAACGTTTAAAAACCGGGGGTTTTCTACTACGAAAGGGGGGTACTTTGCAGGCAAAAGCGCATGATGATCAGGGGATATTATTTCGCAGTCGGCTGGAACTGATTTGTAATCACAGCGATCCGCTCTATCGCCTGGCGGATGTAATAGAGTGGCAGGCGTTTGATTCTGCGTTCGGCAATCTTTACGTTGCGGGCAAAGGCCGCCCGGCCAAACCGACGCGTTTGATGGTGGGTCTTCACTACCTCAAACACACGTTCGATTTGAGCGACGAGGAGGTTGTTGAACAGTGGGTACAAAATCCTTACTGGCAATATTTTTGCGGGAACGAGCATTTCGAACATGAACTCCCGATAGATCCCAGCTTGATGACGAAGTGGCGCAACCGTGTAAAGAGCAAGGGTCTGGAGAAACTTCTTGAGGAAAGCATCCGCACCGGTCTTAAAACGAATGTTGTAAAAAAGAAAAGTTTTCGGAAGCTAAACGTCGATACGACTGTTCAGGAGAAGGCTATAACGTTTCCGACAGACAGCAAGCTTTGTCATCGGATGAGGGAGAAGCTTGTAGATAAAGCGAAAGATGCCGGCATAGAACTTCGCCAGACTTACAAACGTAAATCGAAACAATCGCTTGTCATGCAAGGCCGTTATGCGCATGCGCGACAGATGAAGCGGGCAAAGCGTGAGGTAAAAAAGTTAAAAATCTATCTCGGTCGCGTTGCACGGGACATTGAGCGCAAGATATCCGACAGCGGTAAGTTTAAGGAACTGCTGAGCGATGATCTTAATATGGCGAAACGCCTGCTTGCACAAAAACGTAATGACAAAAACAAGCTCTATTCTCTCCACGCGCCGGAGGTTGAATGCATCTCGAAAGGTAAGGCGCACAAACGGTATGAGTTTGGTTGCAAGGTGGGCGTTGTCACCACATCGAAAGATAATTTTGTAGTTGGGGTCAGTGCTTTTCACGGAAATCCTTACGACGGCCACACGCTTAAGAAATCAATATCCCAAGCCGAACGTTTGGGAAAGTTTTCAGCGAAAGAAGTTTACGTTGATAAAGGATACAGGGGTCACGATTACGAAGGCGCGGCTGAAGTTCATGTTGCCAGGCGCGGAATGAAAAAGCTGAAGCACAGTTTACGGAAGTGGTTGAAACGCAGGTCGGCAATCGAGCCGGTAATCGGGCATATGAAAAACGACGGTCGGCTGGGTCGAAACTATTTGCTTGGCAAGGAAGGTGACAAAATGAACGCTCTCTTGTCTGGCGCAGGCCACAATATGAGGAAGCTACTAAGGGCTTTCTTATTTTTCATTTTTGGCTGGCGCATATGCAGGGTATTGCCGATAAAAATTTGAGGGAAAAATCACCGTTTCGGCCACCAACCAGAAAAAACGACTTTTTCAGGGACGACTACATACCGCAAAGAGAGACAGGACAAGACGCTCTAGCGGACGGCTGATACTGTTGCCTTGATTGCACCTCCGGGAAGGTCGCCGTTCACATTTTCGGGGCGGGTTGGTCGAAGGGTACGCCTTTCTTCAGAAAAAGAAGAGCGCGCTGTTTTACCTCAAGGTTATTTTTCAGCATATTTCTCAGTCCTTTCCTGTTGCGGTGCGAGATGCTTGGATTGTCCGCTTCTTTTTTCTCTTCTTCCAGTATCCGGCTTAATTCGTGAATCATCTTACGGTTTTTTCCGTACATAATTTCGAGCTGTTCGGTGATACGTTTCAACTCTTGAATTCCATTTTTTAATCGCAGGCGTGTCTGGCGCGTATTGGCTACGTTGGCGGGGCTGGAAAGCGCCGCTTCGTCGCGCGCTATGTGCGTTGTGAGAATTTTTATCGCTTCTTTTTTATCGATATTGGCGGCCTCGGCTGGCATGGAGATGAAGAAACAAACCACCGTTGCAAGGAAAAAAACGCGCATTGTTAAAAACCTTCCGTTTTCAGCATCGCCGCAAGTTTTTTCTGGGCCTCGGTCAGTTTTTTTGGTATGCGCACGCCTATTTCCATGTAAAGGTCGCCTGCGCCGCCCCCTTTAAGATGTTTTACACCTTGCCCTTTTATCCGGATTTTCTGCCCCGGTTGCGTACCCGGAGGTATTTTTACTTTACGGGTTCCTTTAATGGTTTTTACTTCCACCGAGCCGCCCAT
>BTTC01000278.1:0-2685 GCA_036244935.1 bacterium
ACGTCGTTTGCGCGTATCGTTATCGTGCTGTCGTTTTTACGGCAGGCGATGGGAACGCAGCAGATGCCGCCGAACCAGCTTCTTATAGGGCTTTCGCTGTTCCTTACCTTTTTCATAATGGCGCCCGTGTTCCAGAAGGTTAACAGCGACGCCCTGCAGCCTTACATCAGCGGCGAAATGGGGCAGGACGAGGCGCTGGAGGTGGGCATGAAACCGATACGCAAATTCATGCTGGCGCAGACGAGGGAAAAGGATCTGGCGTTGTTCGTAAAGCTTTCGCGGGATGATAAGCCGAAATCGATAAACGAAGTCGGCACGCACGTCGTGATACCGGCGTTTATCATCAGCGAACTGAAGACCGCCTTCCAGATAGGTTTTTTAATCTACGTTCCCTTTTTGGTGTTGGACATGGTGATAGCCTCCGTTCTCATGAGTATGGGCATGCTGATGCTTCCGCCCATCATGATTTCGCTCCCTTTCAAGCTGATGCTTTTCGTGCTGGTGGACGGCTGGTATCTCGTTGTCGGCTCGCTCGTGCGGAGCTTCGGGTAGGAGGTGAACGATGTCCCCTGAATTCGTTGTGGATTTCGCGCGCCGCGCGATGGAGGTCACGCTTATGGTTTCCGCGCCGATGCTCGGTTTCGGCCTTCTCATCGGCCTTACGGTATCCATTTTTCAGGCGGTCACTTCCATTCAGGAGATGACGCTGACGTTCATACCGAAAATACTGGGTGTGATGGTAGCTATTATCGTCTTCTTGCCGTGGATGCTTCAGATAATGCTCTCCTTCACGGCCAATATACTTATAAACTTCCCGTTGTGGGTTAAGTGAATATCTTTGATTTCGACATTGGCCAGTTCGCGCTCTTTATTCTGGTTTTTACGCGGATGGGCGCTCTTATGCTCAGCATGCCGATTTTCGGCTCTTCGGTAATCCCCCCCCATGCCAAGATCGGCCTGGTGGCGCTTACATCCTATCTGGTTTTTACGGTTGCGCCGCTGCCGCCCGTCGATTTGTCGATGTCCACGTGGCGTTTCGCGCTTATGCTGGCGGGGGAGGTGGCCGTGGGGCTTATCATCGGCTTCGCAACCCAGCTTGTATTCACCGCCGTTCAGGTGGCCGGTCAGACAATCGGCTTTCAGATGGGTTTTGCCATCGTGAACGTCATGGACCCGGTCACAAACTCGCAGGTTTCGGTTACGGCGCAGTTTCAAAACATCCTGGCGCTGATGATATTCCTCGCCATAAGCGGCCATCACTGGCTTATATTCGCTTCCGCGAAGAGTTTCGAGCTGATACCGGTGCTGGGTTTCGCGCCGTCCGACGGCTTGGTGGAGCTGATGATAACCCTTACTGGCAATGTTTTCGTCATGGCCCTGAAGATAGGCGCGCCCATAATGGCGACTCTTTTTCTGCTGAACGTGGCGCTTGGGCTGGTGGCGCGCACCGTGCCGCAGATGAACGTCTTTATAGTCGGCTTTCCGCTCCAGATTGGTACGGGCCTTTTAATGATAGGGGTCACGGCCCCCATATTTTTCTATCTTTTCCGCGATTCCATGCTGGATCTGTACGCAAACATCATAACGCTCATGAGGCTGATGTAGGGAGGTGAACCGGCTTGGCGAATGAGGAGGAGGACAAGGAACAGAAAACCGAAGAGCCGACCGACAAACGCCGGGAGGATAGTTTTAAAAAGGGCCGCACGGTCAACAGCCGCGAGGTCAGCTCCACGGTCGTGCTTATGGCGGCGCTGGGGATGCTCTACGCGACCGGCGGCAATATACGCCAGACGCTTATGGAGCTGTTCAGCCATTCCCTCGGCGGCAGCGCGTCGTCCGAGGTAAGCGTCTCCACAATACGCCCGCTTCTTGTCTACAACCTGAAGATGATGGCGGTAATACTTGCCCCGTTAATGGCGGCCATTATGGCGGCGGGGGCCGCGGGCAGCATCATGCAAAACGGCGGGTTTGTTTTGTCGCTCGACCCGATAAAACCGAAATTCAGCCAGCTGAACCCCTTAAAAGGGTTTGGGAGGTTTTTCAGCCGGCAGGCGCTGATGGAACTGGTGAAATCGCTGTTCAAGGTCTCTTCCGTCGGTTACCTCTGTTACTGGGTTATCAGCGGCGAGTGGGAAACCATCCCTTCGCTGAGCGATATGTCGCCGGAGCAGATTGTCTGGTTTATCGCATGGGTCGGGATAAAGCTGATGTTCTACGTCCTTTTACTGATGCTGGCGCTGTCGGTGGTTGATTTTGCCTTCCAGAAATTCCTTTTCGAGGAGGGCCTCCGGATGACGAAACAGGAGGTAAAGGACGAACGGAAGGAAAGCGACGGCGACCCGCTTGTAAAACAGCGGATACGAACGGTTCAGCTCCAGATGGCCCGCACGCGGATGATGGCCGAGGTTCCGAAGGCGGAAGTGGTGATAACCAATCCCACGCACCTCGCCATAGCGCTCGCGTATGACCGCGCGGAGATGGCCGCCCCGACGGTTGTCGCCAAAGGGGCGGGCCATATTGCGGAAAAAATTAAAAAAATAGCCGCGGAAAACGACATTCCGATTATGGAAGACAAGCCTTTGGCAAGGATATTGTTTAAATCAGTAGAGATAGGGCAGGTGGTGCCGGACGAACTGTATCGGGCCATTGCGGAAATATTGGCGTATGTGTACAAGCTAAAAGGAA
>BTTC01000279.1:0-2680 GCA_036244935.1 bacterium
GGGCGACGTCCTGGCCAGGATTCTGCAAAAATCAGGTAAAGAAATTTCGCGGGAATATTACGTCAACGATGCCGGTCTTCAGATGGAAAATCTCGGACGCTCCACAATCGCCCGTTACATGGAGATACTGGGCCGCAAGGCGGAGTTCCCCGAAAACGGCTACCACGGCGATTACATAAAGGAAATCGCGCAGGAAATAGTCGATAAGGATGGAGACAAATTTCTCGACGGGCCGGACGACGAGATACTTCCGTACTTTACAGGGTATGCGTCGGGGAAAATCATGGAAAGCATAAGGGAAGACCTGAAGCGTTTCCGCGTTAAGTTCGATAACTGGATAAGCGAAAAATCTTTCCACGAGTCCGGTAGTGTAGAGCGGACTATTGACCGTCTGAAGCAAGCCGGTACAGCTTACGAAAAGGACTCCGCGATGTGGCTTGATACGAAACGCGGCGCCGACGAAAAGGACCGCGTGCTTGTCAGGTCAAACGGCATGACAACGTATTTCGCCGCCGACATCGCGTACCACGACGATAAATATAAAAGGGGTTTTACAAAACATATAAACGTCTGGGGCGCGGATCATCACGGATACGTCCCTCGGATGAAGGCGGCGGTAATGGCGTTGGGGAAGAACCCTGAAAGTTTTAACGCGATTTTGATACAGCTCGTGCATCTTAAAAGGGGGGGAAAGACGGTTGCCATGTCCACCAGAAGCGGCACGTTCACAACCCTGAGTGAAGTGCTTGACGAAGTGGGTGTGGATGCCGCGCGGTTTTTTTTCCTCATGCGTTCGCACGAGAGCCAGCTTGAGTTCGATCTTGATCTTGCGAAGAAGCAGTCGAGCGAAAACCCCGTCTACTACGTGCAGTATGCCCACGCGCGTATAAGCAACATCCTGAAAACTGCGCGGGACAGGGGGATAGCGGACGTGCTTGAAGGAAACCCTCCGTGGGAGCGGCTAAAGCTGGATGAAGAAATAAAGCTCATGAAAAAGGCGCTTGCCTTCCCGAACCTCGTGGAGGATTGCGCCGGTACGCTTTCGACGCATCCGGTGACGCACTATCTCGTGGAGCTGGCCGGTATGTTCCATCGTTATTACAACGTCCACCGCGTGGTGACTGATGACGAAGGGTTGACGCAGGCACGGCTGGCGTTTGTCGCCAGGCTGCGAACCGTTGTGCAAAACGGCTTACGGCTTCTTGGTATAAATGCGCCGGACAGGATGTAGAGGTTTTCTACTCAAACCGTGCAGCTGAACCTTTTTCCGATCATGGTTCGATAAACTCACCATGACATATGTTTTATTTTCAGGCGTTTGTCATCCTGAGCGTGTCGAAGGATGACCGTATGTTTCACTATAAAAGGAAAACGGGATTATCGAGTAAAACTCAAAACAGCGGGAATAGGGCAGGGGGTCAAACCGGTTTTGCGGCTTTTTTGATGATCCATGCTATGTTGACCTTCCTTGAACAGTGGCGGTTTACGAATTCGCTTAAGGTTTTCGTAGGGCATTCCGTAAGTATTCCCGACTCGCTGCAGTTGAATATTTTCCTTTTGCGATCCTGATTCCATGTTTTGAAGGCCCAGCCGAACCACTGTTTTGTTACGGACATGGATTTTTGCGTCTTGAGTTTTCTGCCGAACAGATCGTTTTCTTCCACTATATTATCGCCCTGCGTGTCGATTATCGACTTTGCCGAGTAATCACCGAAGTGGCTGCCGGACGCGTATGCGTTTCCCGTGGGATAGCTCAAATCCTGGCCTATAAACGCGATTGGGTCCGCGCCGGTTTTGAACGCGAAGTCGAAGGCGACCGAAAGCACCGATCCGCCGGGAACAAGGATGCCGTGCTTCACATGTTTTTGGGCGATCTGCGCCAGCAGCGGTATGTCCGGCGCGTGTTTGCTGTAGTAAAACAGATTGCCCCGCCACTCGCTCCGCAGCGCCGGCAGCGCGATTGTCGGCGCGATCAGCGTCATGTTGCGAGTTTCGACTCCGTCGAAGAAATTCAACACCACGGATTGCGGATCGAGATTCACCACTATGTCCGGCGTTACGCCGTGGCCAAGCAGTATCTTCAGCGCGGCGTCGCAGGATATTATCACCGCCTTGCCTTTTACAAGCCGCAGCAGGCGTACATTCTTGTCAAGCGACGGCCCGGCGCCTACAAGCAGCGCCGGAATATCCTTGAAACGTCCGGTCAATCTGCTAACGCCCGGCGATTTTGATATGTGTACAAAATTGTTTTTGTAGTTTTCTTCCCAGCATCGGTTAAGCAGAGCTATGGTGGCGGACTTGACCTCGCGTACCCGACTTTCCGTCAATTTATTTTCAGTCCCTTCCCCGCCAAAACTGATGCGCATCTACCGGCATCCACCGAAAGCGCGCCGTTAACCCAAACGTAATCTATACCGTCGGGATAAGAGAGCGGATTTTCGTATGTGGAAGTATCCGCAATGCGTTCGGGATCAAACATCACGATGTCGGCGTGGAAACCTTCTACAAGTTTGCCTCGCTTTTTGATGCCGAAACGCTCACACGCGGCGGTGGATGTTTTACGAACCGCATCCGCCATGGAGACGAGTTTTTTGTCCAAGACGTAATCGCGTAAAAAGCGGGGGAACGTGCCGAAACTTCGCGGGTGCGGATACCCGATTCCCAAAGGGCCGCCGATGGT
>BTTC01000280.1:0-2671 GCA_036244935.1 bacterium
GCGTTGGGGGTTGATTGCGGAGGCGTTCGGCCTCGAGGTCGATTGGATAAACATCGAATGGGGCCATGCCGTCGATCCGCAGGCAGTTAAAGAAAAACTTGACGGCGACCCGGAAATAAAAGCCGTGCTAATCCAGGCCACGGAATCCAGCACAACGGTAAAGCATCCGCTTGAAGAAGTGGCCCGGATAACAAAAGACCGCGACGTGCTGTTGGTAGCGGACGGCATAACGGGAGTTGGAGTTTTCGACATACCGATGGACGATTGGGGCATCGACGTATTGGCGGCTGGGTCGCAAAAGGCCTTTATGCTTCCGCCGGGGCTTGCCTTTATCGCGTTAAGCGACCGCGCATGGGAAAAGGCCGCAAAAGCAAGCAACAAAAAGTTCTATTTCGATCTGAAAAAGGAACGCAAAAACCTCTCAAAGGATACCACCGCGTATACTCCGGCCGTATCGCTTATAAACGGGCTTCACGAGGTACTGAAGATGATGGAGGAAGAAACTTTCCCCGTGATGTATAAACGTATGTCGCGCCTTGCGCGCGCAATGCGGGCGGGTACGGCTGCGCTGAACCTTCCGCCCGTAACGAAATTTCCTTCAGAAGCGATGACCGGCGTGTTTTTGCCTGAAAAACTTGACGGCGCCTTGTTCGTAAAAACGCTTAGAGATAAATTCGGCGTTACCTTCGCCGGAGGTCAGGACGACTGGAAGGGAAAAATCGTCCGCATCGCGCACATCGGCTATTTTGGAGAGTTCGATATGGTTGTGGCGCTGTCCGCTCTGGAGATGGCGCTGGACAGGTTCGGCGTACCGGTGAAGCTGGGTTCGGGAGTCGGCGCGGCGGAAGAAATACTCCGTGAAGGTTTTTTGTGAGTTTGTGAGGTTTTTTGTATGAATAAAAAATATAAAGTGTTGGTAAGCGACAAGCTGTCCGAAACTGGGCTTGATATTCTGCGAGGTTGTCCGTTGCTGGATGTAGACGTAAAAACCGGCATGACGCCCGAAGAACTGATTAAAACCATCCCGGATTACGATGGGATCATAATCCGCTCCGGAACCAAGGTAACGGCTAAAGTGATTGAAGCGGCCAAAAAGTTGAAAATCGTCGGGCGGGCGGGAGCGGGAGTCGACAACGTGGACATACCGGAGGCGACGAAAAAAGGCATCGCCGTAGAGAACACTCCCGGCGGCAACACGGTGACTACGGCGGAACATACGATTTCGCTTATGTGCGCGCTGGCCAGAAACATTCCGCAAGGCACCGCGTCGGTCAAATCCGGCGAGTGGAACAGAAAACTTACCGGCGTAGAGCTTATGGGCAAAACCCTCGGAGTGGTCGGTATAGGACGCGTCGGTTCCATAGTGGTAAACCGCGCGCAGGGTTTCAGGATGCGCTGCATAGCGTTTGATCCATTCATATCGAAGGACAAGGCCGAAGAGCTGGGCGTGGAGCTTGTCGAGCTGGACGAGGTATGGAAACGCTCCGATTTTATTTCCGTTCATTCGCCGTTAACCGATGCCACGCGCGGCATGATCGGCGCGCCGCAGTTCGCGAAGATGAAAAAAAGCGTGCGGATTATCAACTGCGCCCGGGGGGGGATTATCGACGAAGCGGCGCTGGCCGAAGCGATAAAATCCGGCCAAGTCGCGGGTGCCGCGCTGGACGTATTTGAAAAGGAACCTCCGGCAAAAGACAACCAGCTAACCTCGCTGCCGCAGGTGATCTGCACGCCCCATCTTGGCGCAAGCACCGGCGAGGCGCAGGAAAACGTCGCTCTGGCGGTGGCGCGCCAGATGGTCGCCTTCTTTCAGGAAGGCGTTATTCTCAACGCGGTTAACGTCCCGCCGGTTGACCCGGAGCTGCTTAAAAAGATCGAACCGTACCTTAAGCTCGCCGAGAAGATGGGAAGTTTCATTTCGCAGATAAGCGGTCACGGGGTGAGGGAGATCGAAATAGCGTCGAGCGGCGAAATTGCGGACATAGACATGAAACCTCTCGCCAACTCGGTATTGAGGGGATTCCTTGCCTTTGCCGCCGGTGAAGAGGTAAATTTCATAAATGCGCCGATTGTCGCGCAGGAACGCGGCATCGAGGTAAAGACCACCGTAAGCAGCAAGGTGCACGATTTCATAGGGCTGCTCACCGTTAAAGTACTTACGGACGAGGGCGAGCAGTTTGTATCCGGCACCATCTTCGGCAAAAAGGAACCGAGGATCGTCAATATAGACTCCGTTCACATAGAAGCCGAGCCGGAAGGTTACATGCTTGTGTTCACCAACAGGGACAAGCCGGGCGTAATCGGCAGGATAGGCGGCTACCTCGGCTCGAAAGAGATCAACATCGGCCAGTTCAGGCTGGGCAGGAGCGGGCCGATGAAAAACGCCGTATGCATAGTAAATATCGATTCGCCCCTTACGCAGGAGATGCTTGATGATATAAAGGGCATCTCCGACGTTTTGCAGGCGTGGATGGTCAAACTTTGAAACTTGATCCAACCGCGATACCGCAGGGTACGCGCACTTATCTATTTGAAGAGGCGGCGCATAAAAGGTTTATCGAACATGCCGTACACTCGGTTATGAGGTCGCGCGGATTCCAGGAGATCGTTACCCCGCCCATCGAGTACTACGAGTCGATGATTACCGGACTCAACGAGGAGGAACGAAACC
>BTTC01000281.1:0-2652 GCA_036244935.1 bacterium
CAAGTTCATCTTATCGTCGCGCGGATTCCCGCCCGCCCTGATTTTTCTTTTGTGGTCTTCAACAGTTATAGACATACTAACTGCGGCTGTTGCTGAACATTCAATCCACTCGTCCGCCGTTTTATCGGATATGGACATGGTCTTTCCGATTATTTCCTTTGGCGGCTCAGTCACGCCTATATAGTTACCGAGGGATTTGCTCATCTTGTTCACGCCGTCCGTACCTTTCATCAACGGCATGGTGATAATCACCTGCGGTTTTTGTCCCGCGTTTCTTTGAAGGTCGCGCCCCACGAGAAGGTTGAACTTCTGGTCGGTGCCGCCCAGCTCCACGTCCGCCTTTAACACCACGGAATCGTACCCCTGCAGGAGCGGGTACAGGAACTCGTGAACTGATATGGGTTTTTTGGACATGTAGCGTTTTTCAAAATCGTCGCGTTCCAGCATACGCGCAACCGTGTATTGCGAAGCTATTTTGATAACGTCAGCGGCGGAGAGTTTATCCATCCACGACGAGTTGAACGCTACTTTCGTTTTGTCGCGATCGAGTATCTTGAATACCTGTTTTTCGTAACTCTTCGCGTTTTCCCTTATCTCTTCTACCGAAAGTGGCGGCCTCATTTCGGACCTGCCGCTGGGGTCTCCGATGCGCGCGGTGAAATCGCCGATAAGAAACACCACCTTGTGCCCAAGTTCCTGGAAATGCCGCAGCTTGTGTAAAAGCAACGTGTGGCCCAGGTGAATGTCCGGCGCGGTGGGATCGAATCCTGCCTTAACCGTGAGCGGCCTTCCCGCGGCCAGTTTTTGCCTCAACTCGTCTTCGCTTATGATCTCCACCGTACCCTGGCGGATAATGCGAAGATGTTTATCGATGTCTTTTGTTACCATGATAAAAATGAAAGATACCACACATGGATAAAAAGAAGGAAACTTCGTTTGAAAGGGTGAGAAAGCGCCGTCCGGTCGCAGGGGCGGAGTTCGCCGTCTGCCTCATATATCCCAACCGGCGGGCAGTCGGGATGAGCAATCTGGGTTTTCAAAAAATTTACGCCGCCATTAACGCGCCGAATAAAATCTTTTGCGATATAGCCTTCCGGCCTGACGAGAAAGCCGACGAGAAAACTTCGCCCGCCTCGGTTGAAAGAAATATGCCGCTTGGCGATTTCGACCTGCTGGCGTTTTCCATTACATTCGAGATGGACGCGCTGAACATTCTGGAAATACTTAACAGGGCATCGGTACCTCTAAGGCGCGCGGAAAGGGAAAATTCCGATCCGATTGTCTGCGCCGGTGGAGTGGCGATCATGCTGAATCCCGAACCGCTTTCGGATTTTATCGATTTTTTCGTAATCGGCGAGGGTGAAGTCTTTGTACATTGCTGGCTTGAATCGCTGGCTGAAAGCCAAGGCGAAACCCGCGAAGCAAGGCTGGAGAAAATTTCTTCAATGCCGGGGATATACGTACCTTCGCTTTACGGCGTTGAGTACGACGAAAAGGGAATTTTGAAAAAACGCACGGCGAATAATAAAGGCGCGCCGGAAACAATAAAGCGGATTTACAACCGCGATTACCGGGAAACCGGCACGGCGCAGTGTATCGATCAGCAGGACGATTCGATTTTCAAGGAGACGTTTTTGCTGGAAACCGGCAAGGGGTGCGGGCAGGGATGCCGTTTCTGCGCGGCGGGGTTTGTGTACCGTCACGTGCGCCACGTTAAAACCAGCGTTTTGAAAAAGCAGATTTCAAGCGGCCTGAAGAAATACAAAAGGATCGGCCTTGTCGGCTCAGCGGTCAGCGAACATCCGGCGATAAACGATATTTACGATTACATACTGGGTTTGGGAGGGGAAGTAACGGTATCGTCGCTGCGGGTGGAATACCTCGACAAAGCCATGCTTCGGAGTCTTTACGAATGCGGATGCCGTTCCATAACGATTGCGCCGGAAGCAGGCACCGAAAGGCTCCGCCGTATAATAAACAAAAACGTTACCGATAAGCGGATAATCGAAACCGTTTCATTGGCGGCGGGCGCGGGAATTTTAAACATCAAGGTTTATTTTCTAATCGGACTGCCGGGTGAAACCGAACGGGACGTTACGGCGATAGCCGAGCTGGTCAAAAAAATGCGTGACGCGCTTGTGGAAAATTCAAAACCTTTCGGACGCGCGGGAAGGATAAACGTGAGCGTAAACCCGTTCGTGCCGAAACCGCATACCCCCTTCCAGTGGGAATGTTTCGGAACGATGCGCGAGCTGAAAAAAAATTTTAAAATCCTCAGGCGCTCGCTGGGCGGCGAGCAAAATGTAAAACTTAAGACCGGCAGCGTTAAAAATTTCTCCGTGCAGGCGCTGCTTTCGGTAGGCACGAGGCGGGTGGGGGGAATGCTGCTGGACGCGCTTCGCGGCAAAAGCTGGAGCGATATTCTGCGAATGCCGGAAGCAATCTCCGTATACGCGCGAAGGAAGGACAAGGATGAAGTTCTGCCGTGGGATTTTATCGACAACACGGTAACAAAAAAATATCTTTGGAAGGAATACGAAAACTCCAGAGTTGAGAAAACCACCCTCCCCTGCCCCGCGCCCCGCACCGGCTGCCGGAGGTGCGGCATTTTTGAGGGGATATGCACATGAACTCCGGCGGATTTCCAATGCG